>JBNJDW010000093.1:0-7329 GCA_051745265.1 Pseudomonadota bacterium | reverse complement strand
TGGCCATTGAACGGGAAGAAATCGAACGTCTGGCAAAAGACAGAGATGACGAGCGCCGTATTTACGAACAGGGTTTCTATAACCAGCTTCACAAACTTCTGACCGGACAAAAGCTTGCCAAAGGCGTTGCCGGTCTGAAAAAAGGCGCTGAGATTACAGCGGCTGATCTGGACGATATGAAGAAAGCGGATATTCGCGGTATCGTTGTTGAAGACGAAGCGGTCATGGAATCCATTGAAGAAATGGGCGCTGCGTTTGACAAGCAGGTCGGCGATCTGAATGACCGTTTTGAAAACAAGGTTGAAAAACTCCAGCGCGGTGATGAATTGCTGCCGGGCGTTATGAAGATGGTTAAGGTCTTTGTTGCTATTAAGCGTAAAATGCAGCCTGGTGATAAAATGTCAGGCCGTCACGGTAACAAGGGTGTGATTTCTAAAATCATACCGGAAGAGGATATGCCGTATCTGGAAGATGGCACGCCGGTTGATATCGTTCTCAACCCGCTGGGTGTTCCGTCACGTATGAATGTGGGTCAGATTTTGGAAACGCATATGGGCTGGGCCTCAGCACAGATGGGTAAGCAGATCCGCGACGTGCTGGAAAGCTATCAGTATGCGATGCGCGAACATAAAAAGGATGATGCCGATAATAACGTTACCGAGCTTAACGGTATCCTGAAAAAAGCGTATGGCGATGAAACCTATAAACGTGATGTCGAGCCGTTAAAAGGCGATGCCCTGATCGAAATGGCCGGCAATCTGCGTAAAGGTGTTCCGATTGCGACACCGGTTTTCGATGGTGCCAATGAGAAAGATCTGAACACGATGCTGGAAAGCGCCGGTCTTGATACTTCAGGTCAGGTTAAACTGATCGATGGCCGGACAGGTGAGTATTTTGATCGTCCGGTAACGGTCGGTTATAAATATCTGCTGAAACTGCATCACCTGATTGATGATAAAATTCACGCGCGTTCAATTGGTCCGTACTCTCTGGTCACGCAGCAGCCGCTGGGTGGTAAGGCGCAGTTCGGTGGCCAGCGCTTTGGTGAGATGGAAGTCTGGGCCTTGCAGGCTTATGGCGCCGCCTATACCCTGCAGGAGATGTTAACCGTTAAATCGGATGATGTTGCAGGTCGGACCAAAGCTTATGAATCCATTGTCCGCGGCGATGATGCTTTCGAGATCGGTATCCCTGAATCCTTCAACGTCCTGATCAAGGAATTGAAGTCTCTGGGTCTGAATGTCGATCTGAAGCAAAGCGGAGTTTAAGGAATAGATACCCCGCACCGCAAGGGTGCGGGGATTTTACAAGAAAAAGATAATAAGGCGCACGCAGGAGTATTGAAATGAATGAAGTCATGAACCTTTTTGGTCAGGTCAGCGGCCCCCAGAGCTTTGATCAGATCCGGATCTCGATTGCCAGCCCGGAACAAATTCTGTCCTGGTCCTATGGCGAAATTAAAAAGCCGGAAACGATCAACTACCGGACGTTTAAACCTGAAAAAGGCGGTTTGTTCTGTGCGCAGATTTTTGGTCCGATCAAGGATTATGAATGTCTGTGTGGCAAGTATAAACGCATGAAATACAAAGGCATTATCTGTGAAAAATGTGGCGTTGAAGTCACACTTTCAAAGGTCCGCCGTGACCGTATGGGCCATATTGATCTGGCATCGCCGGTTGCTCATATCTGGTTTTTGAAATCTCTGCCAAGCCGTATCGGCCTGATGGTTGATCTGACATTGAAAGAGCTTGAAAAAGTGCTCTATTTCGAAAGCTATGTCATTATCGAGCCCGGTATGACACCGCTGAAGAAATTCCAGATGCTGTCCGAAGAAGAATTCATGGATGCGCAGGATGAACATGGCCAGGAAGCCTTCCGTGCCGGTATCGGTGCTGAGGCCCTGAAAGAAATCATGTCGGCGATCAATCTTGAAGATGAAAAAGCCAAGATTGAAGAAGACCTGGAAACAACCAATTCAGAAGCCAAACGCAAAAAACTGATCAAGCGTCTTAAGCTGGTTGAGGCCTTTATCTCTTCCGGTACCCGTCCTGAATGGATGATTATGGATGCTGTTCCGGTTATTCCGCCTGAATTGCGCCCCTTGGTGCCGCTCGATGGTGGTCGTTTTGCAACATCCGATCTGAACGATCTGTATCGCCGGGTGATCAACCGTAACAACCGTCTGCGTCGCCTGATTGAACTGCGTGCGCCGGATATTATTGTCCGTAACGAAAAACGGATGCTTCAGGAAGCTGTCGATGCGCTGTTTGACAATGGCCGTCGGGGCCGGACGATTACCGGTGCCAATAAGCGCCCGTTGAAATCCATGTCCGATATGCTGAAAGGTAAGCAGGGTCGTTTCCGTCAGAACCTTCTGGGGAAACGGGTCGATTATTCTGGCCGTTCGGTGATCGTGGTCGGGCCGGAGCTTAAACTCCACCAATGCGGTCTGCCCAAGAAAATGGCGCTCGAGCTGTTTAAGCCGTTTATCTATAACCGCCTTGAACTCTACGGTATGGCAACGACGATTAAAGCCGCCAAGAAAATGGTTGAAAAACAACGTCCGGAAGTCTGGGATATTCTTGAAGAAGTTATCCGTGAACACCCGGTCATGCTCAACCGTGCGCCAACACTGCACCGTCTTGGTATTCAGGCGTTTGAACCTGTGCTGATCGAAGGTAAGGCGATCCAGTTGCACCCGCTGGTCTGTACAGCGTTTAATGCTGACTTTGATGGTGACCAGATGGCTGTCCACGTACCGCTTTCTGTTGAAGCGCAGCTTGAAGCCCGCGTGCTGATGATGTCGACCAATAACATCCTGCGCCCTGCCGATGGTAAGCCGGTGATTGTGCCGTCTCAGGATATTGTTCTGGGGCTGTATTATCTGTCGCTGATGTTTGAAGGTGAAAAAGGCGAGGGGATGGTTTTCTCTGATGCCGGTGAAATTCAGCATGCGCTGTATAATGACGAAGTTTCCCTGCATGCCAAAATTCATGCACGTTACGAAAACTTTGATGAAGACGGCAATTCGATTATCAAGCGTTACGAAACAACGCCGGGCCGGATGATGCTGTCTGAAGTGCTGCCGAAAAACTACGAGATCCCGTTTGATCTTGTAAACCGGACACTGACCAAAAAAGAAGTTTCCAGCATGATCGAAGAGGTTTATCGCCATTGCGGTCAGAAGGAAACGGTTATCTTTGCTGACCGTATGATGGGACTTGGTTTCCGTTATGCCTGTATGGCGGGTATTTCCTTTGGTAAGGATGATATGATTATCCCGGATTCCAAAGAGCCTATGGTTGAAGACGCCAAAACCCGGGTTGCTGAATATGAACAGCAGTACCAGGATGGTCTGATCACCCGTGGTGAGAAATATAACAAGGTTATCGATATCTGGTCAGCCTGTACCGATCGCGTTGCCGATGAAATGATGAAAGTCATTCAGCAGCCTGATCCGGTTAAAGGTCTGAACTCGGTCTATATGATGGCGCATTCCGGTGCACGTGGTTCTGCAGCGCAGATCCGCCAGTTGGCAGCGATGCGGGGTCTGATGGCCAAGCCGTCCGGTGAAATTATTGAAACACCGATTATTTCCAACTTTAAAGAGGGCCTGTCGGTTCTGGAATACTTTAACTCGACACATGGTGCACGTAAGGGTCTTGCCGATACAGCGCTGAAAACAGCGAACTCAGGTTACCTGACACGTCGTCTGGTCGATGTTGCGCAGGATGCGATTATTACCGGTGAAGATTGCGGTACGGAAAAGGGTATTACCCTCCGCCCTGTTATCGAAAGCGGTGATGTTATCTCAAGCCTGGCCGAACGCGTTCTGGGCCGGACAGCTGCGGAAGATATTGTTGATCCGCTTCTGGGCAATGTTCTGGTCAAGGCCGGTACGATTGTTGATGAAAAGCTCGCCGGTGAGATCGAAACAGCCGGGCTGGATACGGTTCTGGTTCGTTCGGTTCTGACCTGTGAAGAATCCGGTACCGGTATCTGTGCCAAATGTTACGGTCGTGACCTTGCCCGCGGTACAGCGGTTAATGTCGGTGAAGCTGTCGGTGTTATGGCCGCGCAGTCAATCGGTGAGCCGGGTACACAGCTGACCATGCGGACCTTCCACATTGGTGGTGCGGCCCAGCGGGGTGCGGCACAGTCAACGGCAGAATCTGCCTTTGCGGCCAAGGTTGAAATCCGTAATAAAAACGTCGTCGAAAATTCTGAAGGCGTGTCTATTGTTATGGGCCGTAATACAGAAATCGCACTGATCGATAAGCAGGGCCGTGAAAAGGCGCTGCACCGCATGCCATATGGTGCCAAACTGCTGGTCGCAGAAGGACAGGATGTCAAAAAAGGCGACAAGCTTGCCGAATGGGATCCATACACCATGCCGATTATTACCGAGAAAGACGGTATTGCCCAGTATGGCGATCTGATCGACGGTATTTCGGTGCGCGATGAGCTGGATGAAGCGACCGGTCTTTCTTCGAAAGTCGTAACCGACTGGCGCCAGCAGCCGAAAGGTGGCGATCTGAAGCCGCGCATCATGCTGATGGACAAGAAGGGTGAAGTCATTACCCTGCCAAACGGTCTGGCGGCAAATTATTATATGCCGGCGGATGCTATCCTGAACGTTGATAACGGTGCCGAGGTCAAAGCCGGTGACGTTATCGCCCGGATCCCGCGGGAAACATCGAAAACACGTGATATTACCGGTGGTCTGCCACGTGTTGCCGAATTGTTTGAAGCCCGCCGTCCGAAAGAATTTGCGATTATCTCGGAAATTGACGGTCAGGTTGAATTTGGCAAGGATTACAAATCCAAGCGCCGGATCATTGTCCGTCCGACAGATGGTAAGGGCGAGCCACGTGAATACCTGATTCCAAAAGGTAAACACATTGGTGTGAACGAAGGTGATTATGTCCGCCGCGGTGATAAGCTGCTCGACGGGTCAATGGTGCCGCATGATATTCTCGCCGTTCTGGGTGTGGAAGCGCTTGCCAACTATCTGATCACTGAAATTCAGGACGTTTACCGTCTGCAGGGTGTGCGGATTTCTGATAAACATATCGAAATCATCGCCCGTCAGATGCTGCAAAAAATCGAAATTCAGAAACCTGGTGATACAACATATATGGTTGGCGAACAGGTCGATAAATATGAATACGATGACATTAATGCAGCACTGGTTGAAAAAGGTAAAACACCTGCCGAGGGTCAGCCGATCCTGCAGGGTATTACCAAAGCCAGCTTGCAGACACGTTCCTTTATCTCGGCCGCATCCTTCCAGGAAACAACACGCGTTCTGACAGATGCTGCTGTGAACGGCAAGGTCGATAAGCTTGTCGGTCTGAAGGAAAACGTTATTGTTGGTCGCCTGATTCCGGCAGGTTCCGGTGCCATGGTTCATCAGCTGAAAAAGATTGCAGCAGAACGTGACCGGATTGCCCTGTCAGGTTCAGATGAAGATGCGCCGCAACTGACCGATGAAAGTGATTCTGATCAAAAGGATGAGGATGACGGTAAAAAAGGCAAAACAAACGTGGCCTGAAACATTTAAGCCATAAACAATAAAAAGCCCGGTGTTAAAGCCGGGCTTTTTTTATCTATGAACAGGCAGGCTCTATACGGAAAATTCATTGACTCTTCGGGCTTAAAGCTCTTTAATATGAAAATCCTAAAAATGAATAAATTGTGAAAGGACTTTTCTATGTCCCCATATCGTAAGCTTGCTGAAATGTTTAATCTGAAATCTCCTGCCCCGAAAGCGCCCCGTGATAAAACGGTGGATGTTTATCATAGTGTCAAGGTGCCGGATCCTTACCGGCCGCTTGAAAAGCTGGATGATAAAGCAACGGTCAGTTGGACCGAAGGACAGACAAACCGCTTTCAGGATTTTATCAGCGATGTTGGCGGACAGGCCAAAATGAAAAAATTTCTGGCGGAGATCTGGGACTATGAACGCGAAAGCCTGCCGGATCGTCACGGCAAGCGTTACTTCAGTTCTTTTATGGATGGCAAGGCCGCGCAGCCTGTCTACCGCGTCCGTGACAGTGTCGATGGTACGCCGCGGACATTGATTGATCCGAACACCCTGAGCAAAGACGGCACCGTGGCGCTGTCGGGTGCATATCCCAGCCCTGACGGGACCAAGCTTGCCTATCTGCTGTCAGAATCGGGCAGTGATGCCCAAAATCTTTATGTTATGGATGTCGCGACCGGTAAGACCACCAAAGACACCATCACCGGCTGTCGTTTTACCGGCGTCACCTGGGACCGTGACAGCAAAGGATTTCAATATAATTATCCGGCCGAAGATGATCTGCGCCGTTTTAAGGTTATGCATCATAAGCTTGGCGATTCGCCCGCGCAGGATCGTGTGGTCTTTGAACGTCCCGGCGTTGAGGACAGTATTGTCGGCGCGGCCCGTTTGAATAATGAAAAACAGGAACCTTCCGGCTATGAGTATGCAGCCTGCCGTATCGGCACCAATTCTGCCGGGGCTGTTTATTTAAAAGCGCCCGGAGAGAAAACATTCTCGCCCTTGTTTGAGGACGGTAAATCCGAACTCAATCCGATTGCCATGATCGAAGGTAAGCTTTATGCGACGACGACGCTGGATGCGCCGAAGGGACGTCTGGTGGCCATAGATCCGGCAGATCCGGCGCCTGAAAACTGGCAGACCATCGTGGCTGAGCCGGATAACAGTGATATTCTGCAATGGGCCTTTGCCCATCAGGGCCAGCTTCTGGTCGGTTATCAACATGACACGGCTGATCGTATTGCGCTCCATAAACTGGATGGCACCTATAAAGAAGATATGCCTTTGCCGCCGCAAAGTGTCGTTGGTTTTGCGAAAGTGAATAAAGATGATACAGAATATCTGATGAATATTTCCGGATATCAAAGCCCGGGCGCCAGTTATAAATATGACATTGCGACCAACAGTCTGAAATTGTGGAAGACGTCTGCTGCTAAAGTTGATCTGGAAGATGCGGTCATTGAACGGGTGCATGCGACCTCCAAGGACGGCACCAAGGTGCCGATGACCGTTATTCGCAATAAGGATGTCAAGTTGGATGGTAGCGCGGCGACCAAGCTGTATGGCTATGGTGGTTTTAATGTGCCACTGGATCCCGGTTTCAGCTTTGGCACTTATAACTGGGTCAAGGAAGGCGGCATTTATGCCGTAGCCAATTTGCGCGGTGGCGGCGAGTTCGGATCGGAATGGTATGATGGCGGCCGTTTGCTGAAAAAGCAGAATGTCTTTGATGATTTTGCCGCCTGCGCGGAATATCTGATTGATCAGAAATATACCAAACCGGC
>JBNJDW010000092.1:0-7344 GCA_051745265.1 Pseudomonadota bacterium | reverse complement strand
CAACGAATGAACTCTGAATAAAATAGTTTATAATGCATGAAAATAATTCACTGACCTTGCTTTGGGCGCACACGAAAATTTTTATCGGGATTTAAAACGCTAAAAGAAATTTGAGTATGACGGATATGCCTTGTCTCGACTGATAAACAAAACCTATCACAACAATAGATACAATATAATATCCTAATCGTAAGATTTTATTATTCTTTTAGGTCTATAACAGTTTTAAACCTAAAGGGAGAATAAGCATGTTGACGAAAACCAGATTCTTTACAGCCGTATTGGCGATGGGGGTTTCGACCATCGCGCTGGCCGCGGCCTCGAACGCGCAGGCACAAAACGGCGCGGAATTAGGCGATGTTTCAGAAAGCCAGAACAAAGTCACGGCGACGGCCGATACACAGAATACGCTCGACAATCAATATTGGTGGCCCAACCGTCTTGACCTGTCACCCCTGCGGACCGAGGCGCCAAAATCAAACCCGATGGGCGCCGATTTTGATTATGAAGAGGCTTTTCTGTCGCTCGATCTGAACGAAGTCAAAAAGGATCTGGAAGAGGTGATGACAACCTCGCAGGACTGGTGGCCGGCAGATTACGGCCATTACGGGCCGTTCTTTATTCGTATGGCCTGGCACAGCGCCGGGACCTATCGCGTTTCTGATGGTAGAGGCGGTGCTGATGGCGGTATGCAGCGCTTTGCCCCGCTCAACAGCTGGCCGGATAACGCCAATCTCGATAAAGCCGCCAGGCTGCTCTGGCCTTTGAAGCAAAAATATGGCGAGAAAATTTCATGGGCCGATCTGATGGCGCTGGCCGGAACAGTGGCGATGGAGTCGATGGGTTTTGAAACCCTCGGCTTTGCCGGTGGCCGTGTTGATGGCTGGGAGCCTGAAGACGTCTATTGGGGCCCGGAAGGCGAATGGCTGGGCTTTGACCGCCGCGATGCCAAAGGCAATCTGCAAAACCCTCTGGGCGCAACACAAATGGGCCTGATCTACGTTAATCCCGAAGGCCCGGGCGGCAACAGTGACCCGCTCGATGCCGCCAAGGCCATTAAAGAAGCCTTTGGCCGGATGGCGATGAGTGACGAGGAAACCGTCGCCCTGATCGCCGGCGGGCATACCTTTGGTAAGGCTCATGGCGCGGCGGACCCTAAAAAACATGTCGGCGCCGAACCCGAAGCTGCCGGTGTTGAGGAACAGGGGCTGGGCTGGAAAAACAGCTATAAATCAGGTAAGGGCCCTGACACAATTACCAGCGGCCTTGAAGGCGCCTGGACAGTCAGCCCGGCGGAATTCACCCATAACTTCCTGCAAAACCTGTTTAATTTTGAATGGAAAAAAACCAAAAGCCCGGCGGGCGCGGTGCAGTGGATTCCGACAGATGAAAGCGCGGCCAATATGGTCCCCGATGCCCATGATCCGGATAAATTCCACGCGCCGATCATGTTCACCACTGACCTTGCCTTAAAAAAGGATCCGGAATACCGGAAAATTTCCAAACGCTTTCTTGATAATCCCGAAGAGTTCGAAGATGCCTTTGCCCGCGCCTGGTTTAAACTGACCCATCGTGATCTGGGCCCGCGCTCGCGCTATCTGGGATCGCTGGCACCGGATGTTGAACTGGTCTGGCAGGATATTATCCCCGAAGCTGATTACAAAATGGTCAGTGATACACAGGTTGAGGATTTGAAATCTGAAATTCTGGAGTCAGATCTGAGCATAGCGGAACTGGTCCGCACCTCCTGGGCGGCGGCGTCAATCTATCGCGGTACGGATATGCGTGGTGGTGCCAATGGTGGCCGTCTGCGCCTTGCCCCGCAAAAGGATTGGGCGGTCAATAACCCCGAAGAGCTGGATAAGGTCCTCAGCACGCTGGAAGATATCCGGAGCGATTTCAACGCAGATCAGGGCGATGTTAAAATCTCCATGGCCGATATGATCGTTCTTGGCGGTGCGGCGGCGCTGGAAAAAGCGGCCAAGAATGCCGGGCATGATATTGATGTGCCGTTTACACCGGGGCGTACCGATGCATCGCAGGACCAGACAGATGTCAGTTCCTTTGCCTTCCTTGAACCGGCGGCTGATGGCTTCCGCAATTACTTTGAAGACGGCAATGACCGCTCCCCCGCCGAAATGCTGGTTGAAAAAGCATCATTGCTGAATCTGTCGGTACCGGAAATGACCGTTCTGGTCGGTGGTATGCGGACACTGGGCGCCAATTATGACGGGGCCAGTCATGGCGTGTTCACCGATAATCAGAACGCGCTGGAGAATGATTTCTTTGTCAATCTTCTGAGCATGGATACAACCTGGAAAAAGGCCGATACAGGCGGGCTTTATAACGGGTATGAAAGCGGATCGGATAAGGTCAAATGGACGGCAACGCCGGTGGATTTGATCTTTGGATCCAACAGCGAACTCCGCGCCGTATCCGAAGTCTATGCCTATGACGATTCAGAAGAAAAATTCATCAACGATTTTGTTGAAGCCTGGGTCAAGGTGATGAATCAGGATCGCGGTTAAATCAAAACGATGATCTAATATTATAAATGAAAGGCGGCACAGTAAAACGTGCCGCCTTTTGTTTTATGATTTAAAGGATTTTTTGAGAAATTTTCCGGCCTCCAGACTAAAGCCGATACCGCCTATAATGGCTATAACTGATGATAGGATAAACAATATACTTAATTGCCAGGACAATACTATAAAACCGGGCATCCAGCCTCCGGTGCTGAAAAAGGCATATATCCAGAAAGGCATATGCAGGAAAAAGAAGACAATAAAAAAAGTTTTATAAGAGGATTTCATTTGATCTCATCTTTTCTTATTTCATTGATGTATACGACAAAGGGGATCGGTGAACAGAACTTCGCCGGTGTTTTCTTGTGTCTGAATTTTGGTTCTTATTACGGGCAGGTGCCAGCACCGCCGCCTTCTATATCATCAAAAGCTATACTGCCCGTATTGCCGTCGTTATTAAAGCAGGCGCTTCCAGCAACAGGCGCAATAATTTCATTCCCCGCACCGGAAAGTTTCGTATTCGTAGTATAAATGGCGTCTGATCCCGTATCTTCGATTATCGTATCATTCATTGTTAAATCAGAACCGGCTTGATAAGTGTATATACCGTTACCGGTCGTTCCGTGAATATAGGAATCACTTAAGGTCACAACCGAGCTATGCATAAATATGCCGCTGTCGTTGGTTCCGGTTATGTCAGCGTCACTTATACTGATCTGGCTACCGAAACCCGCAAAAATACCATCGCGCCCCGTCGTATCAATGGTAACATTTTCTATCGCACCGGTCGTATTGTTAAGGTCAATAGCCGTATCGTTTGTATTGTTTATATTCACATCATTAATCTTTACAGAGGTTACATTATCCCCCTTGATCGCATGGTCTCCTCCGGTCAGGTCAATGGCGCTGATTGTGACATCATCATTCAGGTTAAATATATCCCTGGTTATGTCCTGACCATTCACAGTTGCCCGGCTTCCGGGCATATTCAGCGTTGTTGAATAGCCGCTAACCGATCCGGTTACGGTAAGGTTAATACCACCGCTGGTGATGACTTGTCCGGATTTTGTATCAATTTCCGCACTTGTATTAATCACCCCCGCACTGCCATTAAGAATAACCAGACTGTCTTCACCAATCGCGTCAACCTTGGCCGCGATGTTATCGCCGGCCTCAACAAAGGTAACTTTACCAACAGCTCCGCTACCTGAAACGCTTACGGTGCCTGTTTCATTGATTGTGGTCTCTTTTTCACCTGCAACAATATCGACATCACGATATATGCGTGAGGTCATACGGGCATCAATACCGGTCTGGCGCGGCGCGCTATGGCCGGTGATGGCGTTAAACGGCACACGAATACGGGCAAGGCCCCAGGTCTGGTGGCCACGTTCATCATCATGCTGGGTTTCAATCCCTGCGGTCAGGCGTGATCCCGGGGTTAAGAAAGGCAGGTTCTTAAAGCTCAGCTCAACCCGGCCGCGCGGGCCTGTCACATTATCGTAACCGCTGGTATCAAAATGATATCCGCCGCCATAGCCCCAAAGCTCTATATCATTATTACCATAGAAACGGGCGCCAAGTTCGACATCAAAGCCCGGCATGGCGCGTTCAGACGTGCCCACTGTATTCATCTGAAAATTACCACCGCTGGTATCAACCGTAGCAGAGGTTCCCCCCAGGAATTTTTCATCACTTTCGGGCAGGTAGGCATTCAGCCGTGCTTCATAAGTCTGGGTCAGCGCCTCAAGACCCAGTGTTAACTGGTCAATTTCATTGTTGCTCGGCGTTCTGCGGTGATCATAAAAACCATAACCACCCAGAATGAGATCATCATTGATAATTTTACGATAGCCAAGGCCAAGGTTATATTCCTGACTGTCACTATTATCAAAACGCCCGCGAATATCGGTAAAAATCATCGACTCTTCATTTTGGTGCAGGGGCAGGAAAATTCCGGCCTCACCAAGATCACGGTCATTGCCCAGCTTGCCTTCAAGCTCGATATGACCACCCCATTTAGGCGCAGATTTTTCCTGCGCCATAGCGGGCATTGCCAAAATAACGGATGACAGCGCCAGAAGGGATGTTGTTAATTTTAAAATTTTCATATGTGAGGCCCCGGATAAAATAGATTTGCCGCCTAGTATGCAATGTGGGGCATTAATATAGCAAGCATTATATTTCGGATATGTGCGAAATCAGTTGCGATTCAGAAAATTGCTTACACCGGCTCCCGCGGTCCCATCGGAACAATCTGATACGGGTTGAGCATTTTATGCGAATAGTAGTAATGCTGTTTGATATGTTCAAAATTTGTCGTCTCTGAAATGGCGGGCAGGTTATACAGATCGCGCAGATAGCGGTGCAGATTTTTGTATTCGGATATTTTCTGAATATTGGTTTTGAAATGCACATAATAGACCACGTCAAAGCGCAGCAGGGTGGTGATCAGCCTTATATCGGCCTCGGTCAGGGTATCACCGATAAGATATGTGTTGGTTGCCAGTCTGTTATCCAGATCATCCAGTGTTTCAAATAATGCGGTTACGGCCTGATCATAGGCCTCCTGCGTCCGGGCAAAGCCGGCCTTGTAGACACCGTTATTGACCGTGTGATAGACGCGGTCATTGAGGGCATCGATCTCATCCCGCAGCGCGGCAGGATAGTAATCCTCATTGTTGCCGGTCAGGCTGTCAAAGCCGCTATTGAACATACGGATAATCTCAGCTGATTCATTATTGACGATCTGTTCGGTCTGTTTATCCCATAACAGCGGTACGGTAACGCTGGTGGTGATGTCTTTATCGGCTTTTTGATAAATCTGATAGAGGAAATCGGCATTGTAGAGGGGGTCACCGGTGGCGGCGGGAAAATCACTGGCAAAGGACCAGCCATTATCCAGCATATGCGGATGAACAACGCTGACCGCGATATGCGGCGTCAGGTCTTTGAGCGCCCGCATAATCAGCGCCCGGTGCGCCCAGGGGCAGGCATAGCTGACATAAAGATGGTAGCGATCTGATTCAGGTTTAAAGACCGGATGCTGATCTGAAATTTCATCACGAAAGCTGCGCGGTTTACGGTCATATTCGCCTTTTTTGGTGCTGGTGATGATATCGCCCGCCTGCCATGTGCCGTCAATCAGTTTACCCATGATGAAATCCTTTTTGTTATCTCGTGCTGTTTTTAATCTAGAACATTTACAGCAAAATCCATAAGCAAATACGTTTTTAAATAGAGGTTGACCCCTCTATCTATTGCGGCGAAACTTAAAGCAATGGTTTTGAGCAACAGGGGCAGACAGATGACAGAACAGACAATTTCATATGGTCCGTATATTCGTATTTATACCCTTTATTATATTGGGCTGGCCGTCATGTTGGCCGCTATCGGAATGTTTACTGAAATTGTATTGCCCGTGAGCATGCATCTGATTGTTAACTTTGCCGCGGCCATGGCGGCGGGTACAAAATTTACCAAAGACATGGCAAGAGCGCCGCATAAACAGGAAAAAAGAAAATTGGCCCTGTGTTTTTTGCTGGTGGCTTTCATTCTATCGGTGGTTTACATGACGGGACGCATGGCTTTAACAAGTCCTGAAGAAGCCTATCCGGGTATTGGCGATCTTTCTCTTGTTGCTGCTTTGGTGATGATCGTTGCGGTGGGCCTGATATATTACGGTATGTCAATTCTGGGCCTGAAGCTGGGCGTGAAGTCCGAACTTAAACGGCAAGAGAGACTACCTGACGACAAAGCCATATAACGTCAGCTTTTGTTCGGGATACGGCTTTGCCTTTGCCAGGCGGTAAGGCAGGTCATTGCACCGCTGCGCAGGAACGTATTACAAAAATCATCGTATGTCAGGCTGAACGATAGACGTTCACAAATAAAAAACCTGAATAAAGGAGACGATTATGTCTGACGGACGTAAAGATAATAAATTTGGCCATGGCGGTATGAGCGAAAAAGAAAAACAGCAGGCTCGCGCCAAAGGCGGACAAAAATCCAGCGGTAACTTTAAAAATGACCCTAACCGTGCCAGCAAGGCCGGTGAAAAAGGGGGTCAGAACTCACACTGATCCGCTGATCTGTTTTAAGAGGGAGGTTGCTTTTGCGGCCTCCCTTTTTTTGTGCCGGTTTTGCTGGTGTATATTGTTGTGTAACCTTATCCGGGATCAAACGAATAGCTGTTTAGGTTTAAGGAGTATCGTTGTAATGGATCATTTTAAAATTTTGGCCTTTGCGGCGTTTATGTTGCTTACGGTTCAAAATGCAGTGGCGGAGGATACGGCCAGTGTTGTGCTGGCCGGGGGCTGTTTCTGGTGCGTTGAAAGTGATTTTGACAAGCTGGACGGCGTTGTGGAAACTGTGTCTGGCTATGCCGGCGGGACACTCAAAAATCCGACTTACGAGACTTATAATAAAACCGGCGATGATATCGTGCCGCATATTGAGGTCGTTAAAATCACCTATGATCCGGCGCAGATTAGCTATGATGCATTGCTTGATTATTATTTCCGCCATATTGATCCGACAGATGGCAAGGGTCAGTTTTGTGACCGCGGGCCCGGCTATCGTCCGGCGATTTTTGTTGCCCATGACCGCGAAGACAAAACCGCGCGCGATAAAATCAAAGCTGTCGAGCAAATCTTGGAACAGGATGTCAACGTCGATATTCTGCCCGCCGCCCGCTTCTGGCCGGCAGAAGAATACCATCAGGATTATTATACCAAGCATCCGTTGAAATACCGTTATTACCGTTTCAGCTGTGGCCGCGATCGTAAAATTAAGCAGCTGTGGTCAGATCACGAAGGCA
>JBNJDW010000091.1:0-7354 GCA_051745265.1 Pseudomonadota bacterium | reverse complement strand
CCCGCAGTGGGGCGGCCAGTGTGCTTGATCTCGGCTGCGGTCCCGGCGTATTGCTGGAGCGGCTGGCTGAAATGAAAGAGTTCACCCGCATTACCGGCATTGATATCTGTGAGGATGTTCTGACAGAGGCCCGGGCGCTGCTGGAAACCCGTTATGGCCGGCTGCCCGATCATATTCGCATTGAAAACAAATCCTTTATGCAATCGGACGCGACGCTGACCGGCTATGATGCCGCCGTCATGCTGGAAACGATCGAGCATATTAACGCCGACCGCCTGTCCCTGATCGAAAACGCCGTTTTCCGCGATTACCGCCCGGGTCTGGTCGTGGTGACGACCCCGAACAGCGAATATAACCCGCTGCTGGGTGTGCCCGCGCATCGCTACCGCCACCCCGACCACCGTTTCGAATGGCCCCGTGAAAAATTCCAACACTGGTGCCAGGGCCTCGCCCGCCGGCAAGGCTACACCGTCACCTTCCGGAATGTCGGCGGCAATCATCCGGATTTCGGCGGCCCGACGCAGATGGCGGTTTTTCGGGGATAAAGGTGTCAAAGAGGTCGTTTGAATAGCGGATCATATTGATTAATATTCCTGTCAAGCGGGGCGGTTCTGCATTATTATAATTTTAATATGAATATAAGAGGAACGCATTAGATGCATTTTAAAATGAAGAATCTTATAATTGTAAGCGTATTAATTTTAATAACGGCTTTATTTGTTGTTGATATCGAAAGCTTTTCTTTAAATAACGGGAAAACTCTAAAATCCGAAAAAAGACCTGAGGGCTTTTGGGGGAATGAACACGTTTTTTATTATAATGAAGGCGAAAAGCCCTATCTTTCTTTAATCTCTTTAAATGATGGCGGTCAAGAAGATCGCCCGCTTCCTGATACAGTTAATTTTTTAGTTGCGGGCACATCAGATGAGATTTCCAAAGTTTTTGACGGTAGTCTGATTGGGCGTTCAAACTGGTGTATAGATCACAAGGATAATTTATTGATTTATCCTGTAAATAGTACAAGAATATCTGCATATGAAAGCTTTCCTCAATTAAAAAGCAGTTTTAAATTCGCTTATATCAATTGGAAAAAACAACAAATTGACATTGGGGTGTCTCCTAGGAAAGTTAATTATAACAAACACTTTTCACCAATATTAGATAGGCATTCTTGCCAGATAGTCCTCTTTGATAATCAGAAGGAGCTTTGTAGTCAGGATATTTCCTATACTCATTGTATTGAACAAACGAATTTACCGTCCACAATTTTAGACTATGAATATGCAAGGGATATAAGCTTTGCTTATAATAATCAATTTATAGCAGCCTATAGAGATGAAAAGAATACAACACTTCATTTAATGAAGCGAGATGGAAGCTTAAAAACTTTTAAAGGGGATTATTTGCCTCGATTACGCTCGCGGCATTATGATCAGGAAACGGGAAAAAATATTTATTATTATGCCAATCAAGCTTTATCACCAAAAAATTGGCCTTTAAAGGTAGATATTCAAGATGATAAAGAACAAGATTTTGTAGAAACCATTTTCTTGCCCAAAGGCCCGTTTGTTGGAAAAGATGGTTTCCTAGATAGTTTTAAATGCTTTTCATGTGGGTGCAGTTGTTATCGTAGCCTAACATTATCCTACACCAAAGGAACATTTTATGCAGCAATAACGGGCAAGACGGCTTTTAACAACAGTCAGGGGATATACAGGCTTAATAAAGAAAATAAATGGGAAAAAATTGTTAAAATTAAGCCTCCTAAAACAACCGCAGCTCAATATGCAATGTTTTCTCCCAAGGGATGTAATGTCGTTTGGAATGAGTACGACAAAGAAAATGAAACCATTTTTAAATATGCAAACTTATGTAAGCCAAGAGATTAATTTTATGGCCTATGGCGATATGTATCCTACATAGAAAATAAACGGCGCCGGAGATGTGATTTGAACACCCGGCCCAGCATTACAGATTAAATCCGTAGTCATCAATATTATGCAGAAAAAACAGCTTCCCCATCATCCTTCAGCGTCCCGAAGAACAGGCAGCCTCACTTTAAATGTCGTGCCTTCTGTTTCTGTTGAGGAGACATCAATTGTGCCGTTATGAGCTCTGATGATTTCGCAGGTGATGTATAATCCCAGACCCAGATGGCGGGAGGGTTTACTGCTGCCCGACGGGGAATGTTTGCGGAAAATGGCGCCGATCTTGTCCGCCGGGATGACCGGGCCGTAATTATGGATATCAATACAGATGCTGTCCTGCTCTTTGTGCAGGGTAATCGTAATCGGTTTTGCGGTGTCCCCATGTTCTGACGCGTTGCGCAGAAGATTGGTGAACATTTGCTGTAGTCTTACGCCATCCCATTGTCCGTGGATTTCTGTATCGCCGGAGAGTTTGATATCAGCCTTGGGATAAACATGTTTGGTCTCGGCAATGGCATCCTCGATCGTCGTGGTCAGATTTACCTTTTCGATCTGAATGCCCTGGTTCGTGCCAATTTTCAGCCGCGCCAGTTCAAGCAGGTTATTGGTGATATCAAGCGCAAAGGCCGAACTTCTTTTGATCTCATGTGCAAATTTTCTGGTTTCGTCTGAGGTCTCTGACTTTTCTATGATGTCGGCAATGCCCTGAATGGCGCCCAACGGATTGCGAAGATCATGGCCGAGAATGCCCAGAAAGATGCTGCGGCCTTCCTCGACTGTCGAATGATATCTTAAAATAGATTCCTGAAGGGCTTCATCCACCGCCTCATTAAAACGGATCATGTCGGTGAAATCTTGCGCGGTCGGATTGTCCAGCTGTTTAAGCCAGAGCTTGAGTATATTTGCCCGCAAAGCCCGGTATTCCGCATTAATGTCCAGAATGGACAAACCGTCTTCCACCCGGGTCATACCGTGAATATTGGCGATTGTATCGTCGGAGCGCGGGGCTTTCAGGCCCTTTGACTTGTCCTCCTGCTCCTTGGCATCCTGAGCGGTCGAAATATCGGAGGCCATGTTCAGTATGACGTCTCTCATACGGTTTTTGCGCAAGGTCGGGGCCAGCTTGCCGCCTTCGGGCAGGGAGGAGACGAATACTTCAAAATCATCAATTATTGTATCCACATTCTTTGTAATGAACTCTGATAAATGCATGTATGCTTAAGACCTTAATTTAAAATGTCCCCTAAAATCACTGTTAAATTTAATGTGATTCTGTCTTTTTCAAGGGGAGGGAAAGAACACTTTAAGGTTATCACTTTCTTCGCCTGAACAAAACAAATCTATTTTGCGGGAAAATCGCCTGACAAGCAGCGTAAAATGTAATAAAAAATGGTGCCGGAGAGGTGATTTGAACACCCGACCCACGCATTACGAATGCGTTGCTCTACCCCTGAGCTACTCCGGCACTGCGGTTCATATAAAACCAATTATCCGTTTTTATTATATTTAATCAGCCAGTGCAATAGAAAACGCCGCGCCATGGGAAACGGCGGCGCCCCTAAAGACCGCCGCCGTTGTTGTCTTGACCGGCTGTTTTATGGTTTCAGATTAAATACCACAGTTGTTTTGTTACTGTTGATACCGCTGGCCAGCGGGGCTTCGATATTGACCTTGTTAATGATCGGATAGGTTTCCTTAATGTTTTTGACCATTTCATTAAAGGCCATATCCTGTTCAGTGAATGTAATATCATCAAAAGGCAGGCGGATTTTCTTTTCCTGTTTAAAAACAGCCCTCATGAATTGCTGACGGAAGTTTTCCTGAAAGGAATCACCTGAAAAGACAGAGCGCAGCAAAGCCTGACGGACGCCGTTATAAGTCGGTTTTGACAGCACGGAATCCTCGGCGGCGCGTTTTTGTCTGGTTGCGTCGTACGCGGTTTGAGCCTGGGTTTGAGCTTCGTTTTGCGCTTGTGCTGCTTGTGTCATGTCGCTGCCTTTCTGTTTGCGTTCTTTTTGCTATCGTTAAATCCTTTATAGCGCAGATCGCAGTATTATGTCAATATATTTTTAACATAATATTAAAGTTTATGATCAATAAGTGAAATAATATTATCAAACCAATGGCCGTGACAGTGGTTAGCCGCGCAGGAACAGATAGGTATCGTCGCTAGAGCCTTTGGGCTGAAACGTATACCCGTCAAGGTCAAAATCCTTCAGCCCCTCCGGTGTTTCGATGCGGTTTTGGGTCATATAGCGGGCCATCATCCCGCGGGCGCGTTTGGCAAACAACCCGATCATTTTGGGCTTTCCGTCTTTCAGCTCTTTGAACTGCGGGGTGATCATACCGGCGGCAAAATCATCGGGCTGTACGGCGCTGATGTATTCGTTGGAGGCCAGGTTAATAACTGTCCGGTCTTTATGACCTTCCGTCGCCGTGTTGACGGCATTGGTCAGTTTATCAGCCCAGAAATCATAGAGAGTCGCCCCTTTATCGGTTTTCAGTTTTGTGCCCATTTCCAACCGGTAAGCCTGCATCAGATCAAGCGGGCGGAGCAAACCGTAAAGCCCGGATAAAATCGCCATATGCTCCTGCGCATAGACCAGGTCATCTTTATCAAAATCATGTGCCTGCAGCCCGACATAGGTATCGCCCTGAAAGGCATAAACCGCCTGTTTCGCGGTGGTCAGGTCAAATTCCGGGGCAAAGCGGCGGTAACGTTCATAGTTCAGCTCGGTCAGCTTATCGCTCAGCTTCATCAGCCCGCCCAGTTCAGCGCGTGACAGTTTGCGCAAACTGGCGACCAGTTCCAGCGTTTCGGTAATGAATTGCGGTTGGGAGAAATCCTCCACCGGCGCGGGCTGTTCCATATCCAGTTTCTTGGCAGGCGAAATAAGAGCAAGCATATCTGATCCTTATTGTTATGATTTCAGGATATATTTGATATTTAAGCGCCAAAAGACAAGTAAAAACTTGTTCCGTTGTTCTCCTTGGGCATAATTGGAATTGAGGAATGGAAAGGCTAAAATGGATCGGGGTCATTATTTATCATCTGCGCAGGAATTTTATGACCTGCATTTTGCTGATGCGGCCTGCGGTTTTGTTGCGGGATCGGTCATGCGGGGTGAGGGTGGTCAACATTCCGATATAGATCTGGTTGTTCTCTATGGCGATAATTTTGATGATCCACGGCGGGAATCATATAGCTATAAAGATATCCCGATTGAAGTATTCATTCATAACGAACAGGCACAGGATTATTTTTTTGATATGGATCGCCGACGTGGAGTGAATGCCATGCCGTCAATGGTCTGTGAGGGTGTTATCATCGGCGCGAATACTGAATTGGCGGAACGCAGGAAAAGCATTGCCCGTAAGGTTACAGCGCAGGGACCGGCACCGCTTAGCGATTCAGAACATAAGCGCGCCCGGTATGTGATTACCGATCTTTGCGATGATCTGCGTGATCCACGCAGCCGGGGCGAGGTGCTGGGTATTCTCAGCGCTCTGTATCCGGCGCTGGGCGATTTCTATCTGCGGGCGCAAAATCGCTGGTCAGGAAATGGTAAATCCCTGATCAAAAGACTGCAGGAGACTGATTCTGCCTTTGCAGCAGAATATGAACGGGTATTTGATCAGGCTTTTCAGGATAAATTTGATCCGCTTTTACAATTTACTGAAACCACGCTTGCGCCATTTGGCGGATTTCACTGGGCCGGGGACCGGCAAAAGGCATCAGCGGAGTGGCGCCATTTTAAGAAACGGTGATAATACTTGATCTTCGCGGCGAATCTCACCATATTGGTCGATGGAAGGCTGCATGGGCGAGCGTCTTGCGAACCCGGTCAGGTCCGAAAGGAAGCAGCCGCAGCGAGTTTGTCTCGGGTCATGTCAGTCTTCCACTTTTATTTAAGGTGGCCGCCCTTGGGCCAACCCCATGGTTTTTCTTTATTATAAAGGGCAGGGTATATGACCGAAACGGCGAAAAAAGATGAATATCTGGTACTTGCCCGTAAATACCGCCCGCAGAATTTCTCACAGCTCAAAGGTCAGGATGCGCTGGTTCGCACCTTAACCAATGCGATTGAATCAGGCCGTGTTGCTCATGCCTTTATGTTGACCGGCGTGCGCGGTGTCGGTAAAACGACCACCGCCCGGATTATTGCCCGCGCTCTGAACTGTATTGGCCCGGATGGCAAAGGCGGTCCGACCGTCACGCCATGCGGCGAATGTGAACCCTGCGTCGCCATCGCCGCTGACCGCCATGTTGATGTGCTGGAAATGGATGCGGCATCACGGACCGGGGTCGAGAATATGCGCGATCTGATCGATTCCGTGCAATATGCGCCCAGCGCTGCGCGTTATAAAGTCTATATTATTGATGAAGTGCATATGCTCTCAACCGCGGCCTTTAACGCGCTGTTGAAGACATTGGAAGAACCGCCCGAATATGTCAAATTTGTTTTTGCCACCACAGAAATCCGCAAAGTGCCGATTACCGTGCTGTCGCGCTGTCAACGTTTTGACCTGCGCCGTGTCAGCCTTGATGTTTTGATTTCCTATTTCAGCGAGCTGATTACCCGTGAGGGCCTCGAGGCTGAAGAGGAAGCGATCAGTCAGATTGCCCGCGCCGCCGATGGCTCTGTCCGTGACGGTTTAAGCCTGCTGGATCAGGCCATGGCGCTCAGCGGTGAAAAGATTCTTGCCCAGACTGTGACTGATATGCTGGGTCTTGTTGATCGCTCAGCCCTGTTTGCCTTGTATAATGCGATTATGGGCGGTGAAAGAGAACAAAGCTTTGAGCATCTGGAAAAACTGTATGCCACCGGCGCCGATCCGGTGCAGATTGTCGAAGACCTGCTGGATCTGACCCATTTCCTGACCAAATGCAAAGTCATTCCCAATCACGCCGAAAATATGGCCCTGCCGGAAATCGAACGCAAACAGGGCGGTGAGCTGGCAGCTCAACTGTCCATGCCGGTGCTGACCCGCGCCTGGCAAATCCTGTCCAAGGGCCGGACCGAAACCCAGTATGCGGCCAATCCGCTGCATGCGCTGGAGATGGTTGTGGTCCGCCTGCTTTATGCGGCGGATATGCCAACCCCGGGCGATCTGGTCAAGAAAATTCAGGAAGAGGGCGTTGCCGCGCCTGCGGGTGCGCCGTCTGGATCAGCCGGCGGCACAGCTTCGGCAACATCAACGCCTGCGCCTGCACCGACCGGTGCTGAAGAGTCCGGCGGCAACGGCGCGACCGTCATGAAAACGGCCAATGGCAGTGATCAGGTTATGGCCGAAACCGTTCCGGTTGAAACGCCGCCGCAGATCACACATCCGCAAAGCTTTGAAGAGGTCGTCACCTTTTGCCAGCAAAACGGCGAACCGATGCTGGCGGCGCAATTGAAGAATTACGCCCATCTGGTCAAGTT
>JBNJDW010000090.1:0-7421 GCA_051745265.1 Pseudomonadota bacterium | reverse complement strand
CTGTCCTCATTGGGGATGTCATCTTCATTTACGCTGCTGCCCGTGGTGAAGGCGACTTTTGGCTCCAACGTATATTGGGCTGTTGTTCCGTTTTTAACAAGCGGATAAGCGATTTCAGTCTGTATCTGCGGAAAGAAACGGGTCTTGTTTAAATCATTATCGAGCGTTGGATCATTCAGGGCATCTTCACGGTCCTGCACATAGTAATAATCAATGCGCGAACTTGCCGTGGTCACGGTGGACAGACCAAAGTCCGTAATATGGTCATGCCGCCAGCCCAGCTCGCCCGACGTACGGGCTACGTCCTGTCCGTCTGCGCTCCGTTTCAAGCCCAGAAAGCCAAGTTCGGCAGACCATCGTCCCCCTAACAAAGATTCAGGTTCGCCCAGCATGGAATGATAGACCGAAGGCAGAACATCGGGTTGTGATGGCCGGGAACCAAGACGAACATCCTGAAACTGCTGGGCATTGATATGCGTGTAATTACGCCCGGAAAACCGTTCGGCGTAAAGTATATTTTCAAGCACGTCTTCCGTGCTGATATCATAAAGCCGCAGATATTCTTTATCCGATGCCCGCATGATATCGAAACCAGTCCGCCATTTATCATTAATATCGAAACGCCCCTCGCCTTCAAGGTGTCCGCGTGTCAAGCCTTCTTCAACACGGTCGTCCTCTTCGGTACGGTCAGAATCAAAAGCCACTGAGGGCTGCAGGTTAACATAGCCGTTATCAAAATTCTGGCGGTAGTGAACTTTGCCCCACACGCCTTGTTGTGTCGTTGGTTTGACATGGAAAGTCGTATCTCTGCTTTCGTCAATGGCCCAGTAATAGGCCGCATCTGCAAATATCCCAAGCTCACTGTTCCAGCCGCCGCCGGGACGAAGAAAACCGCTTTTTTGTTTAATGCGGGGATCGGGGTGGCTGAAAATAGGTGTATAGGCAAAAGGCACGCCTAGAAATTCAAGCCGGGCATTTTTGTATTTCACACTGCCGCGTTCCTGATCATAATCGACATTATCAGCCCGGATCTGCCAGAGCGGTTCTTCATCCGGATTGTTTTCACAAACTTCACAAGGCGTGAAACTGGCATTTTCCATGAGCAAACGGTTACCGTCCTGCCGTTCGGCGTCAGCAGCAACAAAGCGTGATCCATCGGTTAAATAGGATGTCAGGCCGTGGACAAAGCCATCTTTCATCTGATTTGACAGTTCCAGATATTCTGCAAAATGCACCCGCCCTTCTTGATCCAGTAAGCTAACATTGCCAATGGCTGTGACGCGGTCACTCTGCAGATCATAAACGACCTGATCCGCATGCAGAATTTGATCTTCCTGAATAAGTTCGACATCACCGATGGCAGAGACAGTCTGGCTGGCATCATCATGATCAAGCCGGTCGGCTGTAAAATGAACGGGTGGGTTTTCCTGAGCCGCGGCCTGTTTGACCATAACCACGGAGGCTAAAATCAGAAGGCTGCAGAGAATAAATATTCTACATCTGCTGAAAAGTCTGAAATTTAAGGATTGCCCCTGCCACATAAATAAAGACCACTGCCTGTCTGATAAAACGCTGATCTGTATTTTTGTAGATTGGCGCGTGCGAGTCAATAAATGATAAGGAATATCAGGCTTTAAAAAACGCCGGAACCTCATCGCCAAAACCCTGAACATTTTTCCCCGGTGAACCGTCATTCGCATGATCCCCGGACTTTTTATCGTTTGATTTCTGAGGCTTTGACGTTTTTTCTGATTTTTGAGGCGAAGGCTTATCAGCCTTGGGATCCGCTTTTTCTGCGGTTTCCTTTTTTGGCGCTGTTTTCTTTGCAGGCTTTTTTTCAGAATCTGGCTTTTTATCCTTAGGCTTTTGCGCGGCCTCATCTGCCGATTTGTCGGCAGGTTTAGCATCTGGCGTGTGGCCATCAAGGGTGATTTCCTTAATTGGTTTTTTGACCAGATTTTCGACATTGGCCAAAAACTTTTTATCACTTGGCGCAACAAGCATGAAAGCACGACCGGATTTGCCGGCACGGCCCGTACGGCCAATGCGGTGGACGTAATCCTCGGCATTCATGGGGACATCATAGTTAAAGACATGCGAAACGCCGCTGATATCAATCCCCCGGGCGACAACGTCACTGCAAACCAGCAGTGAAATTTCACCGCTTCTGAAGTCTTCAAGCGTGCGGGTCCGGAATCTTTGTTCAATATCACCGTGGATAGAGCCGACTTTATAACCAAGCTTGCTCAATGATTTTTCGACGCCTTCGATATCACGTTTACGGTTACAGAAAATAAAAGCATTCTGGACATTTTCCTGCGTGATAATATTTTTTAAAGCTTCGGGTTTATCTTTGGCCGAAACACGGATCATAAACTGTTCGACATTTTCAGCCGGTTTTGATGTTGAGGCCACTTTGATCGTCTTCGGATTGCTAAGATACTGATCGGCCAGCTTTGAGATAGCTTTTGGCATGGTCGCGGAAAAGAACAGCGTCTGGCGCAAGGGCGGGATCAGGGAAACAATTTTCTCCAGATCAGGGATAAAGCCCATATCAAGCATCCGGTCGGCTTCATCAATCACCAGAATTTTAATATCGGCCAGAATGATATTGCCGCGTCCGAACAGGTCCAGCAAACGTCCCGGGGTGGCGATCAGAACATCAACGCCCTGCTCCAGCTCTTTGACCTGTTCGCCCATTGAACTGCCGCCTGTCAGCAGCGTTTTGGTTAATTTGTGGTATTTGCCAAACTGGTCAAAATGCTCGGCAATCTGTGCGGCCAGTTCCCGTGTCGGGGTCAGGATCAAAGACCGCGGCATACGTGCCTTGGCCCGGCCACCGGCCAGCATTTCAATCATGGGCAATGTAAAGGAGGCTGTTTTACCTGTCCCTGTCTGGGCAAGGCCAAGGACATCACGGCCCATAAGCGCAATCGGAATCGCTGCTTCCTGAATCGGGGTTGGTTCTTTGAAACCCATATCGTCAATGGCTTGTAATACGTTCTCGCCAAGGCCTAATTCAGTAAAGCCCATGCAATCCTCTTTCTTTTACTATTTCTTGCAAAAATGCAATTTTCTGCGTAGGGTTAAATTAAATAAACATAAAGTGATGTCAAGGGAATTCGTTTTTATTTCTTTTAGAAAGGGGCTTAGATGTCCAAATTGACTGATAATGCAGAGGATAATATTCATGCCTTAACCCGCGTTTCGGGAACGGCGTTACAATCCAGCCATGATCCAAATCCGGGCACAGAACTGCATCTGGATGCGTTGGATCACATCCATGTTAACATGAGTGCTGTGGAACGGCGGACAAAAACCCTGGGCGGCCGCCGTACAGTTAAAAAACAATGGCAGGCCGCATGGCTGCTAAAGGCGCTTTCTTGTATCGACCTGACCACCTTGTCAGGGGATGATACGCCGGGCCGGGTTAAGCGGCTTTGCGCCAAGGCCAGAAACCCGATCCGCCCCGATCTTGTTTCCGCACTCGGTATCGAAGATTTGCATCTGACCACCGGCGCTGTTTGTGTCTACCATGAAATGGTTGAAACCGCGGTTGAGGCTTTGCAGGGGACGAATATTCCGGTCGCAGCCGTTTCAACCGGTTTTCCGCATGGGCTGTCACCTTTTAAACAACGGCTGGCTGAAATTGAAGCCTCGGTTCAGGCCGGTGCCCGTGAAATCGATATTGTCATTACCCGTCACCATGTTCTGCGTCAGAACTGGGAAGCCCTGTATAATGAAGTCAAAAGCTTTAAACAGGCCTGCGGACCGGGTGTGCATTTGAAAGCGATTCTGGCGACAGGGGAACTGGCAACGCTCCGTAATGTTGCCAAGGCAAGCATGGTTTCCATGATGGCCGGTGCCGATTTCATCAAAACATCAACCGGCAAAGAAAAGAAAAATGCGACTTTGGACTATACACTGGTGATGATCCGGATGATCCGTGAATATCATGAGTTTACCGGCTATAAAGTGGGTTATAAACCGGCTGGTGGTATCAGTACGGCGAAAGATGCCCTCGCCTATCAGGTGTTAATGAAGGAAGAGCTGGGCAATGAATGGCTGGAACCCGATCTGTTCCGCTTTGGGGCCTCCAGCCTGCTGGGGGATATTGAACGCCAGCTTGAACATTATGTGACAGGCCAGTATTCAGCCGGACACAGACATCCAATAGCATAAATCGATAATAGATACGGCTTTAAATCAAGGAAATGAAATTATGAGCAAACCAGAGGTAAAAGATATTTTTAAAACCATGGAATATGGCCCGGCACTGGAAGATGACCAGGCGGCCAAAGATTGGCTTCAGGGCCATGATGGCAAGCTTCAGCATTATATCGGCGGCAAGTTTTTCAGTGGCGATGAAATGTTTGAAACGCATAACCCCGCCACAGGCGAATTGCTGGCATCCGTGCCGCAAGGTACCGTAGGTGACATTGACAAGGCCACCGCCGCTGCCCACAAGGCTTTGAAAAAATGGCAGGCGCTCAGCTGTTATGAGCGGTCAAAATACCTCTATGCCCTCGCCCGTCTGGTGCAAAAGAATGGCCGGCTTCTGGCTGTGCTCGAAACGCTTGATAATGGTAAACCGATCCGCGAAAGCCGTGATATTGATATTCCTTTGGTTGCCCGGCATTTTTATCATCATGCCGGTTGGGCCAAGCTGCTGGATGTTGAATTCCCGAATTACGAGCCCTGCGGCGTTGTCGGTCAGGTTATTCCATGGAATTTCCCACTGCTGATGATGGCCTGGAAAATTGCTCCGGCGCTGGCGGCTGGAAATACGGTTGTTCTGAAACCAGCCGAATTTACACCACTGACCGCGACACTGTTTGCCGAGCTTTGTGATAAAGCCGGCCTTCCGGCCGGTGTGGTGAATATCGTACATGGTGATGGTAAAACCGGCGCGGCTCTGGTCGAACATAAAGATATCACCAAAGTCGCCTTCACCGGTTCAACAGATGTCGGACGGATTATCCGCGAAGCCACGGCCGGTAGCGGCAAAAGCCTGACATTGGAACTGGGCGGCAAGTCACCGAATATTGTTTTTGAAGATGCTGATCTGGATAGCGCTGTTGAAGGCGTTGTCGATGGTATCTGGCTTAATCAAGGGGAAGTCTGCTGCGCAGGGTCACGCCTGTTGATACAGGAAAGCGTTGCTGAGCGGATGATTGAAAAGCTCAAAAGCCGTATTAACACCCTTCGCCTTGGTAATCCACTGGATAAAACCATTGATATCGGTGCTGTGGTCGATAAATCGCAAATTAAGCGCATTCAGGAACTGGTCGAAATCGGTGTAAAAGAAGGCGCCACGCTGGTTCAGCCTGAATTCGCCAAAAACACCCCGGCAAGCGGCTGTTTCTATCCACCGACAATGTTATTAAATGTCGAACCGGCCTCGACCGTGGCCGAACAGGAAATCTTTGGCCCTGTTCTCTCGGTCATGAGCTTTAGGACACATGAAGAAGCCCTTGAAATTGCGAACAATACCCGTTATGGCCTTGCGGCGAGCATCTGGACTGATAACATCAATATGGCTCTGGAAATGGCGCCAAAGGTTAAGTCCGGCGTTGTCTGGGTTAACGGTACGAATATGCTGGATGCTGCGGTTGGTTTTGGTGGTTACCGGGAATCCGGTTATGGCCGCGAAGGCGGCGCTGAAGGCATGTATGCCTATCTTAAACCTAAATATCAAAAATCACTTAAATCTTATTCAAATCAAAAGGATAAAGCGGCTAAGCCAAAATCCTCAAATGATGAGACGCTGGTCGGCATAGATCGAACGGCCAAACTGTATATCGGTGGTAAACAGGCCCGTCCCGATGGTAATTACAGTATTGATATTTATGGCGATGATGGCCAGTTTATCGGTCAGGTCGGCGAAGGTAACCGCAAAGATATTCGCAATGCGGTTGAGGCGGCGGCCAAGGCCGACGGCTGGTCAACAGCGCCACATCATAACCGGGCGCAGATCCTCTATTACATCGCCGAGAATCTTGAAACCCGTAAAAATGAATTTGTCGATAGATTGCGTCAAATGACCGGCGCGTCAAAATCAGCTGCGGCGGACGAAGTTGAAACCGCCCTCTCCCGCCTGTTTACCTACGGCGCCTGGTGCGATAAATATGATGGACAGGTGCACACACCCCCTAGCCGCACTGTTGCGGTTGCTATGAAGGAACCGGTGGGCAATATTGGTATTATCTGTCCTGATGAAGCGCCTTTGCTGGGCTTTATTTCGCTGGTCGCACCGGCGATTGCCATGGGCAACCGCGTTGTTGTTCTGCCCTCCGATGCTCATCCACTGGCCGTGACCGATTTATATCAGGTTTTTGAGACTTCTGATCTGCCCGCTGGCGTGATTAATATTGTGACAGGTCACCGGCAGGATCTGGCCAAAACACTGGCCGGGCATCAGAATCTGGATGCACTGTGGTGCTTTGCGCCGGAGGCCGAGCTCTCGACCCTTGTTGAGAAGCTCTCCATCAGCAATCTAAAACAAACCTGGTGTAATTACGGGCTTAAACGTGACTGGTCTAAGACCGAACAGGCCGAGGGCGAAGAATATCTGCGCCATGCAACACAGGTTAAAAATATTTGGATTCCTTATGGCGAATGATTGCCTGCCGGTTTTAAGATTAAAATAAAAATCGGGCAGCGTGCCTATAAGACGCTGCCCGATTTTTTTGGCTAATGTTTTTGTTATTTTTTCAAGCTTGGCTTTGAATATTGTTTTGGCGCTGTTTTGGCGGTATCAGCGATTGTTGCCACATGCTCGGATGCAGATTTTGGATCTTTCTTAAACTCTGCTTCCCATGCTTTATGCGCCTGACGGTAATCTTTGAATAAAGTATCCAAGCTTTTTAGCACAGGGGATAAGTCCGTCTGGTGGCCTCGTAATCCGGCTGAAAGTTCGTCATTAGCAGCATCGGCAACTCTTTCACTATAACCGCATTCTGCGCACAGATCTTTGATTTCATTCTTAAGAGTATTAACCAGTTCTTTGTTAGTCGAAACTTTATCTGGATTTTCAACAACCTCCTGCAGGAGTGTCTGGCCATAAAAGACATTTGTAGCAATCTCAGCCTGGATGATTTCCTGTTTTACGGTTTTAACCATGGCGCCGATTTCTTCTGCTTCATCGAGCTTTCCATAGGCGTTTATAAAATCCATTTCCAGGGCTTCCCACGTGTCTTTATCTTTGTGCACAGCCAGTTTTTCTATCGAGATAAACAGCTGGTGAACATTATCCATCACTTCATTCATTTTATTGATTGCAGTGACCGCTGACAGGAAGATATCCATGTTCTTGCCGGCCGCCCCTTTGAATACCTGACGTAATGTATTCGGCAGATCAGCGTCTTCCGGCGGGTTAACCAGGGCCTCTTGACGGTTCTCATAGGCGCGCTGTAAATCAG
>JBNJDW010000089.1:0-7423 GCA_051745265.1 Pseudomonadota bacterium | reverse complement strand
ACCCCCATAAGGCTTTCAGCAACGGAGCTGCGCATGACCGTCGCATCCGAAATTACCCGCGACAGCAACTGTCCCGATTTCATTTTCTGGAAAAAGCCAAGATCAAGCGTCATGATATGGGCAAACAAATCACGCTGAATATCAGCAACAACCCTCTGCCCGACTTTGTTCAGCATGACCGAATGGCCATAGGTCGCAAAACCGCGGATCGCAAAGGCACCGAAAACCGCCAAAGCCACCGGCCACAGCATATCTTCATCCTGAGCTGTAAAAACGTCATCAATGATCGGTTCCATCATCTTGGCCAGCGTCCCGGTCATCGCCGCAGCGATAACCATCAGAACAGTGGCGCCAATCAGGGTCGGAATATAGGATTTCAGGTACGTATGGATGATCCGCCGCATCAAAATACGCGTATCGGTAGAAAGCTCGATGTCCGGACCTGATTTTTTCATGCTTAAAACTATTGTTTTCTTGTTAGCTAATTCTTTAGCGTTGTATAGTAGACTGCGATGTGTAGAACAAGCACTTTATCCAATACAGGCCCGAAAAACAATGATTTTCAGAAAAGATCCGCCACAGGAAAAAGACAAGATCGATAAGGACAGTACTGCAGAAGATTCGCTTCAGCCTGAAAAAACCGCAACCCGTCACGAGCCGCGCATCGGTCTGGCGCTGGGCAGTGGCCTTGCCCGTGGTTTCGCCCATATCGGTGCGATCCGCGCGCTTGAACGACACGGCATTAAACCGACTTTTATTGCCGGCACCTCTATGGGGGCGCTGGTCGGTGGCGCCTATCTTGCCGATCGGCTGGACACGCTGGAGGACTGGGCCTGCACGCTGACACGATTTAAGGTCCTGTCCTATCTGGATTTCAGAGTCAAAAGCGCCGGGATGATCGGTGGTGAACGTCTGGTCAGCTTGATGGAAGATAATTTTGGTGACATCAAGGCCGAAGACCTGCCCCATCCCTTTACCGCCGTTGCCGCGGATCTGGTGACCGGCCACGAAGTCTGGATGCGTAAAGGACGGCTGGTTGATATGATGCGGGCCTCCTTTTCCCTGCCCGGTATTTTTCCACCGGTCTTCTGGAATAATCACTGGTTAATTGACGGCGCGCTGGTCAATCCGGTTCCGGTTTCACCCTGTCAGGCCATGGGCGCGCGTATGACGATTGCCATCAACCCCAATGCCGACATTATCGGTAAGGCCACCCGTCCGGGCCAAAACGTGCCCACCGTGGCCGGTTTTGACGTCCTTGGTAACACGGACAACCCTGAAACCGGTATCAAAGCCGCGTCAATCGGCATGACCCGCCGTTTATTCAAACGCGAACAGGATAAACCCAGCATGTTTGGTGTCATGGTATCGTCATTGAATATTGTGCAGGATCGTCTGGCCCGCTCGCGTCTTGCCGGTGATCCGCCCGATGTCTTGATCAATCCACGCATCGGCCATATCGGCCTGATGGAATTTGATCGCGCCGAAGAACTGATTGAAGAAGGTGAAGCCGCTGTTGAACGGGCCATGCCGGATATTAAGGCTGCTTATTCAGTGCTCTGCACCCGTTATGAAGGATTTGAAGACGGCGAAAGCCCTGTGTTCTAAACCTGGTCTGAACTTTATTCTGTCCAGCGTTCCCGCTCTTTTTCGCGCTTTGCCGATTCCGGAGTTTGCCAGACCAGACCATCCAAAAGCCATGTCGGACGCACACCGTAGTTATGGACAAGTTGCTCCATATTGCGCATCTTCTGCTCAGGCGCCATGCCCCGTTTAAAGGCAGAGCTGTGAATCCCTGAGGTTACAAAGGCCGTATCAATATTAACGGCACTGGCGCCTGATATATCATGATAAAGCGAGTCCCCGATCATCAGAATTCTGGACGGAATAACATCCTTGAACATCGAAAGGCAGGTTCTGAAAATAGGCCTGTGCGGTTTACCGATAAAATGGGCCACCCCGCCGAAATCAGAATAACGTTGCGCGACAGCGCCCGGCCCCATGGATTTTTCATGGCCGAATAAAGTTACCAGATCCGGATTGGCGCAAATCGCCGGCAGACCCTTGGCCACGGCTTTCCGCAATACAGGTTCGTAATCTTCAATGGATTTATGCGGTGTATCAACGCCGGTAATCAGTAAAAAATCCGCTTTTTCAACCTCATCGGTAACCTCAATATCAAGGCCCTTCAGTAAGGCACGGTCATGATCGCGGTTAATCAAGTAACAGGTTTTGCCAATATCGGCAAAAACGCCTTCATTCTGCTTTTTCAGCCCCTGCCAGACCACTTCGCCTGCGGAGACAACCGCCTTGTAATGGCTGGCTTTTATTTTCAGATCCTTCAGGCGTTCGGCATTATAGTCGGCACGTTTACCGGAATTGGACAGGACAATCACCTGCTTACTCTCAGCCTTCAGTTTATTCAGACATTGAATGACGCCGGGATAGGCCTCGATCCCATTATGCAACACGCCCCATTGATCTATAATAAAACCATCATAGGCATGGCTGAGTTCATACAAACCTTCACAAAATGTCGTGCCAGACATAAAACGAATCCTAACTTGATGGTTGGAGATTGACCCTACTTGCCGTAGTATACCAATCTAAAGTACGGGGTAAAGATACAAAATCGCGACAAGAGAAAGAAGAACAATGACACAATATGATTTTGATTATTTTGTAATTGGCGGCGGTTCCGGCGGCGTACGTTCTGCACGGATTGCAGCCTCTCATGGTGCAAAAGTTGCTTTGGTCGAAGAAAAATATCTCGGCGGCACCTGCGTCAATGTCGGCTGCGTGCCTAAAAAACTGCTCGCCTATGCCGGACATTTTGCTCATGATTTTGAAGATGCCAAAGGCTTTGGCTGGGATATCGGCACCCCGACCCATGACTGGACCAGACTGATCGAAAACAAAAACGCTGAAATTGATCGCCTGAACGGTATCTATGAAAAAATGCTTGTTAATGGCGGGGTCGAAGTCCTGCGTGGCCGGGCCATTCTGGTTGATGATCATACAATTGATGTCGGCCCTGACCGCTATACCGCTGACAAAATTCTGATCGCGACCGGCGGCCACCCCAATAAACCCGATCACCCCGGCGCCGAACATGCTATTGTCTCTGATGATTTCTTTTACATTAAAGAACGCCCCGAAAAAGCCCTTCTGGTCGGCGGGGGATATATCTCACTTGAATTTGCCTGCATCCTGCAGTCGCTTGGGACCGAGGTCACCGTCTTTCACCGTGGTGACAAATTATTGCGCGGTTTTGACGAAGACCTGCGCGATGCTATTGCAGACGAGCTTATTAAACAGGGGATCAAACTGGTCCTCAATTGCCCGGGTATCCTGTCCATTGAAAAAGACGTCAACGGGCGGCTGATGGTCAATACCAGCTGCGGCGCGCAGGAAAGCTATGATCAGGTCCTCTATGGCATTGGCCGGACGCCGCATACCGCGGGGCTTGGCCTTGAAACCACCGGTATTGATACCAATGCCGAAGGCGCGATTGTTGTCAATGATGATTACCAGACCTCTGTTCCTAATATCTATGCGCTTGGCGATGTGACCAATCGTCTGAACCTGACCCCTGTTGCCTTGGCGGAAGGACATGTTCTGGCCGATAATCTGTTTAACAAACAAAGCAGATCGGTCAGCTATGAGAATATTCCAACGGCTATTTTCACCACACCGCCGATCAGCACCTGCGGGTTGACCGAAACAGAAGCCCATGAAAAATACGGCGCGCTGCGCATCTATACGTCCAGCTTCCGCCCTATGAAATACACATTGTCGGGCCGGGATGAAAAAACGCTGTTCAAACTGATTGTCGAAGATAAAACCGATAAGGTACTTGGCTGTCATTTCATGGGGCTGGATGCACCGGAAATGATGCAGGCGGTTGCCATTGCCATGAAAATGGGCGCCACCAAAGCAGATTTCGATGCAACAATCGGTATTCACCCGACCGCCGCCGAAGAATTTGTCACCATGCGTAACGTAACACGCAGCGTTTAAAACCCGTTTTCAGCAATTTTATTGAAAAATCAACTTTTTGGCTTTAAATTGATTGTTAAGCCATAAAACACAGGAGCCCTATATGTCGCCGAAAGACTATCTTTTTGATCCGAATTCACAAGCCCTTAACCGCCTGGATTATCGTCCATCGGAATATCTGATCCCTAAGACAGATTTGTATTTCAACCTTGATGATACGGCGACGCAGGTTTCCTCCAAATTAACCGTCAAGCCAAACCCTGAGGTTAAAAATGCAGGCGGGCCGTTGATTTTAAACGGCGAAGGCATGAAGCTGATCTCTGTCAAAGTCAACGGACAGCCGCTTGACCGTCAGGATTTTACCGTTTCTGACAAAGAACTGATCATCAAACGCCCGCCACAAGGCGAATTTACGCTGGAAATTGAAAACGAGATTGACCCGTCCTCTAATACGCTGCTCGAAGGATTGTATAAATCAGACGGCTTGCTCAGCACACAATGTGAAGCGCAGGGGTTCCGCCGGATCACCTATTTCCTTGACCGGCCCGATGTGCTGTCATCTTTTTCCGTTACACTGGAAGGCGATAAAGAAAAATATCCGGTGCTGATCTGTAATGGCAACGGCGATCTGAGCAAAACCGAAGACCTTGACAATGGCCGCCATAAAATTCAGTGGGAAGATCCGCATCTGAAACCGGCCTACCTGTTTGCCATTGTCGCCGGTGATCTGAATATGAAAGAAGATAAATTCATCACCAAATCAGGCCGGGAAATCACGCTCCGCATTTTGGTCGAAGATGGCTATGAAGACAAAATCGACTGGGCGATGGAATCGCTGAAACGTTCGATGAAATGGGATGAAGATGCCTATGGCCGTGAATATGATCTGGATGTCTTTCATATTGTTGCGGTTAAAAGCTTTAACATGGGAGCCATGGAAAACAAGGGGCTGAATATTTTTAATATCAGCCTGCTGGCCGGTACACCGGACACGACAACCGATGCCCGGATGATTGATATCGAAGCCGTCATCGGCCATGAATATTTCCACAACTGGACCGGCAACCGCGTGACGGTACGCGACTGGTTTGAACTGACTTTGAAAGAAGGCCTGACCGTTCTGCGCGACCGCCAGTTCACGGCTGATATGCATTCCGCGGCGATCAAAACCATTGATGATGCGATGATCATGCAGATGAGCCAGTTTGTCGAAGATAACGGCCCCTCTGCCCATCCGATCCGCCCGGACCGGGTACAGGAATTTGACAATATCTACAGCGGCACCGTCTATGAAAAAGGATCGCATGTACTGGGCATGTTAAAAACCATTCTGGGCGATGATGTCTGGCGCAAAGCGACCGATGAGTATTTCGACCGTTTTGACGGGCAGGCTGTTACCTGTGATGATTTTGTCGATGTGATGCAGGATGTGTCCGGCATTGACCTAACCCAGTTCCGCAAATGGTACAATCAATCCGGCACACCGGAAATAGACTTTGACGGCAGTTATGACGCCGACAAGAAAACCTATACATTGACCCTGCGTCAAAAAACACCGCCCACCGCTGACCAAAAGGATAAGGAACCGCTGTATATTCCCATATCTGTTGGCTTGATCGGCAAGGATGGTAAGGATGTCAAACTGACCCTGCCCTCCGACAATACCGGCGGTGAAACCACCAAAGTGCTGCATCTGACCAAGGCAGAGCAGAGCTTTACCTTTACCAATGTCGACGGACCGGTTGTGCCGTCCATCCTGCGCGGCTTTTCAGCACCGGTTAAGATCACCGCTGACATCCCTGAAGACGATCTGATCTTTCAGATGGCCAATGACAGCGATGGTTATAACCGTTACAGCGCCGCGCAGACATTGATGACCCGCGCGCTGTTAAAAATGGCTGATGATATTGAGGCCGGTAAGACACCAAAACTTGATCCGCGGATCAGCTCTGCCTTTGACACCGTGCTGACCAAGGCTATGGATGATGATAAATCGCTGGCAGCGCTATTGCTGTCAATGCCGACAGTCGGTGAACTGGTCGAGGCCAAAGCCCGGGCCGGCACCGCCAGCCCACTCAGCCTCAGCGAGGCCGCAGATGCAGCGCGGCGTTCCCTGCTGGAAACCCATAAGGCGCATTTCGAAACCCTGTATGATACGACACGGGCGCCGGCCAATGATACCTATCAGATCACGCCGGAACAGACAGGCCGCCGGGCATTGCATAACCGGACACTGGGCTATCTTGGCGAAGCCAAGGATCAGGCCGCGATAACCAAAGCCAAAAGCCAGTTTGATGATACGAATAATATGACGGAAAGACTGGCGGCGCTGTCGGTTCTGGGCAAGATTGAATGCCCTGAGGCCGATGAAGCCTTTGAAGCTTTCTATCAGAAATACAAATCGGATCAGAATGTCGTCGACAGCTGGCTGTCGCTCAAGGCAGGTATTCCGCATGGCGATGCGCTTGGCCGCGTCAAGAAACTGATGGAACACGAGGCTTTTGATATAAAAGTGCCCAACAAGGTCCGTGCCCTTCTGGGTGGTTTCATGCGCAATACCGAACATTTCCACGCCAAGGACGGTTCGGGCTATAAATTCCTTGCCGATCAGATTATTGCCCTGAACAGCATTAATCCGCGCATGGGCGCCGGGTTGATCAGGCCGTTCCTGCAATGGAATAAATACAGCACGCCGCATCGTGACATGATGAAAGGTGAAATCGAACGTATCCTGAAAACACCGGATCTGGCCATGGGCATCAAGGAATTTGCCCAAAAGGCGCTGGCTATCGAAAAAAAAGATGATGGCGATAAGAAAAGCGGTATGAAAATCGCCGTTTAATTCTGGCGATCACCAGCATATTAAATCCCCTTTCCGATTATGATCCGAAAGGGGATTTTTTTATCAGATTATTATGATGACAACGGGTATAAGATAATTTATAAAAGATTATGACTAAGTACATGCCGCCCCCGAAGAAGGGCAAACTGACAGCAGAATTTACCAAAGCCGTTACCGATTACCTATTGGTTGAAACGGAGATTGCCCCTGCCGATATCATTATGGTCTTTGGCAATGATGCGCGGGAAAGCCTGGCGGATCGCGCTGCCGCGCTCTACAAACAGGGTCTGGGCCGCAAAATTGTTGTCTCCGGCGGGGTTAAAGGCCAAACCGGCATTCGTGAGGCCGATGATATCGCCGCACGGCTGATTAAAAAAGGCGTGCCTGAAAAAGACATCATCCGCGAGCGCCGGGCCACCAATACCGGTGAAAATGTCCTGTTTTCCAAACCGTTAATCGACCAGAAAATCGGCCTTGAAAACGTTCAATCCATTCTGGCTGTTGGCAGCATCATTGCCTCCCGCCGGTTTCTGATGACGCTGGAGCGGCATTGGCCCGCCCCCCATAAAATGATCGCACCAG
>JBNJDW010000088.1:0-7492 GCA_051745265.1 Pseudomonadota bacterium | reverse complement strand
ATCACGCGGCGGCAGATTTACCACCCACCATACCATCAGGCCGCCTATGACGATAAAAATCCCGGTTTTCAATAAACGCATAATAGATTTCATGCCTTTAATATAAAAGACAATCACGGCAGAGGAAAGGCACTTGCGCTAGCCATCCTGTTTTTCGTACACTGCGGGCCTATTGACCAATGGGATTAAAAACCATGACCGCACCCTCTGCCGATATTTTCAAAGCCGCTTTAAAAAACCGCATTCTGATACTGGATGGCGGGACCGGAACGATGATTCAGTCCTATGAGCTGAGCGAGGATGAGTATCGCGGCGCGCGTTTTGCTGATTGGCCGTCAGACCTGAAGGGCAACAATGACCTGCTGAATCTGACCCGGCCCGAAGTCATTACCGAAATCCATGAACAGTATTTTGAGGCCGGGGCCGATATCGTTGAAACCAACACTTTCAACGCCAACCGCATTTCCATGGCCGATTATGATATGGAAGATCTGAGCTTTGAGCTTAACAAAGCCGCCGCCACCCTTGCCAAAGCTGCGGCTGTAAAATACAGCACCCCTGACAAACCACGCTTTGTCGCCGGTACATTGGGGCCGACCAACCGGACCTGTTCCCTGTCCCCTGATGTCAATGATCCCGGGGCCCGCAATATTACCTTTGACGGATTGGTCGACGCTTATTATGAAGCGATAGACGGGCTGGTCGCCGGCGGCGTTGATCTCCTGCTGATTGAAACGATTTTCGATACCCTGAATGCCAAGGCTGCCATATTTGCTGTTGAGAATTATTTTGAAGACCATGACATCCGCCTGCCGCTGATGATCTCGGGCACGATTACCGATGCCTCGGGCCGGACATTATCGGGCCAGACGACCGAAGCCTTCTGGAATTCGCTGCGCCATGCCCGGCCCATATCGATCGGCCTTAACTGCGCGCTTGGCCCCAAAGAGCTGCGGCCCTATATCGAAACCCTGTCTAAAATTGCCGATACGCATATTTCCGCCCATCCCAATGCCGGACTGCCCAATGCCTTTGGGGAATATGATGAAACGCCCGAACAGATGGCCGTTGAAATTGCCGAATGGGCCAATAGCGGTTTTCTGAACATCATCGGCGGCTGCTGCGGCACCGCGCCCGAACATATCAAAGCCATGGCAGACGCCGTCACAGACATGCCGCCCCGCAAGATACCTGATATCAAAACCGCCTGCCGCCTGTCGGGGCTGGAGCCGTTTACGATTGATGAAGACTCCCTATTCGTTAATGTTGGCGAGCGGACCAATGTCACCGGATCGGCCCGTTTCAGAAAACTGATCAAGAATGAAGATTTTGAAACCGCCCTTGGCGTTGCCCGTGATCAGGTTGAAAACGGCGCGCAGATCATTGATATCAATATGGATGAAGGGTTGATCGACTCACAACAGGCAATGGTCACTTTCCTGAACCTGATCGCGGGGGAACCCGATATCTCCCGCGTGACGATCATGATTGATTCCTCAAAATGGGATATTCTGGAAGCCGGTCTGAAATGTATTCAGGGCAAATCAATTGTCAATTCCATCAGCCTGAAAGAAGGCGAAGAGGCCTTTATCAAACAGGCTGATCTGGTCCGCCGGTATGGTGCTGCCGTCATTGTCATGGCGTTTGATGAACAGGGTCAGGCTGATACCGTCAGCCGCAAAACAGAAATCTGCGCCCGGGCTTATAAAATCCTGACCGAGACCGTCGGTTTCCCGGCTGAGGATATTATTTTCGATCCCAATATCTTTGCCATTGCCACCGGCATTGAAGACCACAACAATTACGGCGTCGATTTTATTGAAGCGACCCGGCAGATCAAACAGCAACTGCCCCATGCGCTGGTCAGCGGCGGGGCCTCCAACGTGTCTTTCTCTTTCCGCGGCAATAACCCGGTCCGCGAAGCGATCCACGCCGTCTTCCTCTATCACGCCAACAAGGCCGGTATGGATATGGGCATCGTCAATGCCGGGCAGCTGGCGATCTATGATGATATCCCCGATGCGCTCCGCAATGCGGTCGAGGATGTCGTTCTCAACCGCACGCCGGAGGGCACCGAAAACCTGCTGGCACTGGCTGAAAAATACAAGGGCACGGATGAGAAAACCGAAAAGGAAGCCGCCGAATGGCGCGGCTGGCCGGTTGAAAAGCGTCTTGAACATGCTCTGGTCAAGGGCATTACCGATCATATAGAGGAAGACACAGAAGCCGCGCGGCAAAACTGCAAAAGATCATTAGAAGTCATTGAAGGCCCCCTGATGGCCGGGATGAATATTGTCGGCGACCTGTTTGGCGAAGGCAAAATGTTCCTGCCGCAGGTCGTGAAATCCGCCCGGGTGATGAAAAAGGCCGTCGCCTATCTGCTGCCGTTTATGGAAGAGGAAAAAGACACCGAAACCACCAGCGCCGGTAAGGTCCTGCTGGCCACCGTCAAAGGCGACGTCCATGATATCGGTAAGAACATCGTTGGCATCGTTCTGCAATGTAACGGTTTTGAAGTCATTGATCTGGGCGTTATGGTTCCGGCCCAGAAGATTCTGGATACCGCAAAAAAAGAAAAAGTTGATATCATCGGCCTGTCAGGGCTGATCACCCCCTCATTGGAAGAGATGGCCCATGTTGCCAGCGAAATGCAGCGGCAGGGTTTTGATATACCGCTGCTAATCGGTGGAGCGACAACATCAGAAATGCATACCGCGGTTAAAATCGCGCCGCATTACGATCATCCGGTGGTCTATGTCCCTGATGCCTCGCGCGCTGTCGGTGTGACCAGCCAGTTGATCAGCAAAACCCTGTGCGCCCCCTATATGGCAGACATCAACAGCAAATATGAGGCCCTGCGGATACGCTTCGCCAACAAGGCCCCAAATAAGAAACTGCTGTCATTGGAAGATGCCCGCAACAACGCCTATAAGCCCGATTTCAAAACCCACCCGCCGGTCAAACCGGCACAGCCCGGCTTGCATGTCATTGACGATGTCAGCTTTGAAATGCTGCGCGATTATATCGACTGGTCACCGTTTTTCTATACCTGGGGGCTGCGGATGAAATACCCGCAAATTCTGGAGGATGATGAAAAAGGCGTTGAGGCCAGAAAACTTTTCGATGATGCGCAGGAGATGATCGCGCATTTCATCAAATCCCCTGCCCTGTCCCCCCGCGGCGTCATCGGCCTGTTCCCGGCGGCAAGCGAGAATGAGGACATCATTATCTATGAAGATGACAGCCGCACGGCAGAGAAAACCCGCATCATCGGTCTGCGCCAGCAGGTCTTGAAAAAAGGCAAACCCGATACCGGCCTTGCCGATTTTATCGCCGGGCAGGACAGCGGGCTTGCCGATTATATCGGTGCCTTTGCCGTTACCGCCGGTGATGGTCTGGATGATTTAATTAAAACCTATGAAGCCGATCATGACATGTATCGCAGCATGATGGCCAAGGCGATTGCCGACCGCTTTGCCGAGGCTTTTGCCGAATACATGCATAAACAGGTGCGGACAACATTCTGGGGCTATGCCCCGGATGAAGATCTGAGCCATGAAGAGCTTGTTTCCGAGAAATATAAAGGCATCCGCCCCGCCCCGGGTTATCCGGCCAATCCGGACCATACCCAGAAACGTGAATTATGGGCGTTGCTGGATGTTGAAAAACATACCGGCATTACCCTGACCTCCAGCCTTGCCATGTGGCCGGCGTCCTCCGTCAGCGGCTGGTATTTCGCCCATCCCGAAAGCCATTATTTCGCGATTACAAGTATTGGCCGTGATCAGTTAGAGGACTATGCCGCCAGACGCGGTATGGATTTGGCAGAGGCTGAAAAATGGCTGGCGCCGTTATTAAGCTAACAGCCACCAGCCTTATTCATTTTGTGATCAGGCCACTTTCCCCGTCACCAGATTAACAACATTTTTGGTTTCGTTCTGATCTCTGTCTTGGCGCAGAATACGGCCAAAGGTCAGGACACCGCATAATTTGCCATCGGTATCTTTAACGACAAGGCGGCTGACATGATTTTCATGCATTTTATTTGCCGCGTCTTCGATCGTTTCCGAATCTTCGACACTGCAGATATTGGCGGTCATGTAATCACGAACCCGTTCAGTTGACGGGTTATGCCCCTCTGCAATCGCACGGATCACAATATCGCGGTCCGTGATGATGCCCTCAGGCTGATCCGCTGTGCCCACGGGAAGAAAACCGCAATTCACGTCTTTCATTTTTGTTGCGGCCTCTTGTAATGTTGCATCGGCACTGATGCTTTCCATACCTGATTCCATTAGGTCTTTAACTTGAGTCATTATATTGCCTCCTTGAAATTTAATTGGCATCAGCCCAACAAACAGATATTTAAAGAGTTCCAACCTGTCTTGAAATTATTGATCGATATCAACCAGCAGCGCGGCATGATCTGAATAAGGCTGGGGAATAATTTTCAGATTAAGGCGGTCATGAATACCCGGCGTGCACAGGCACAGGTCCAGCACTTCTGTCCGGCGGTGAAAGGTAAAGGTATGCTCCTCCTCCCGGTTCAAGAGCTTTAGCCCCGTATCCACCAAAAGCGGATTTAGCTCTGAAAAACCATGAAGGATATTAAAATCCGCCAGCAGAATAACCTCACCGCTTTCCTGGGCCAGCAAATCATGCACTTCACGGAACTGTTGGATCCGGACTTTACGGTTTAAAGAGAAATGGGCAAAATACAACACGGTCTCTGCATCAATATTTATGCGATAAATCAGACGCTTTGTTCCGTAACGAAAGCTCAGCTTTTCATACTTAATTTTGGACTTGGCGATAAATCCATTGCTATTCCCTCCATGCATGGGCAATCGGCCAACCAGACTGTCTTCGCCATATTTGTGTGATATATCAAAATAACTGTAATCATCATCGGTCAGTTCATGCATCTGGTTTAACCCGGCCGACTGAAACGAACCGCTGTCAATTTCAACAAAACAGCACAAATCCGGTTCTTCATAATGGATAATGTTTTTCAGCTGGCTTAAAACCTTGCGCTGGGTTGGGATACCCGAATAGAAATGACGGTGGAAATAACGCAAATGGCCAAAAAGACTGCCATCAATCCCCTTGGCGTATCCTATATTGCTGAATAATATCTTTCGCACCATATTAAAGCACTTTTCTAATCCGCCGGATCAAAGGCCATGTCAAACGCATCCATAACGGTAACCGGCTTTCTGCCGCCTTGCAGACTGCCGCATCATTTTCAAACAGCGCTTTTAATTCACCAATAATTTCCTTGTCCTCAATAATCAGATTGGCTTCCCGATTGTAAAACAGGCTCAGATAATCCCAGTTTGTACTGCCCATGGTCGCCCATCTGTCATCAATAATAGCATATTTTGCATGCAAAACATTTTCATGAAAAACTTTAATTTGAATGCCGGCACGCATCAGCGAGCGGAAATAAGAACGCGATATAAACGTGGCCAGCGGAATATCGGTTTTCTCGGACACTATAATCCGAACATCCACGCCGCGCTTTACGGCCGCTTTCAGCTCTTTACGCAGCCGCATGGGGGGAAAGAAATAAGGCGTTACCAGACAGATTTCTTGTTCAGCTGATTTTATCTCTGTTAACAACTCATTATAAATGGGGTTTTCTTTAAATTTTGAAAATTTAGCCACATAACGCAGCCGCCCTTTATCTGTTGTTTGATGTGCGTTCTGGGTCTTGGTTCTCTTTGTACCGGCCTGCATATGATGCACAAGATTGCCGGTGATCCGCGCATGCAGATCATGCCAGTCCCGCATCGGTGCCGCCATACAGGCACTGCCTGTATAGGCAATTTTGGAATCAATCAGCATTGTTTTGCAATGATCGCGCGGCCACCAGCTTGACGGCCGCAGCAGATGTTTCAGGCTCAACGGTTTATAAAACCGCACGCGGCCGCCTGCCTGTTGCAGTTCTTTTAATAATGGTGAGGACCGCACACTCCAACTGCCAAAAGCATCCAGTAATAAATGTACTGAAACACCGGATCTGGCTTTATCACGAAACAGCTTTAAAAACCGGTTACCGACCTCATCACCCAATAACATATATTGCTCAAAGTTGATCGAGACTTGGGCCTGCTGGCAGTCTTGATACATGGCCTCCCAGGTTTCTTGCGTACGTGTATAAAATTCCAGCTTTGTTACCACAGTAATGTAATCCGATCTTTTTGGCCTGATTCCTTTGTGTACTTTTAATTATATAGCAGGGAAAGCCTGTTTGTGCAGGGGGAAATCTGAAATTAAAAGCCATGTCAGTATATTGATTTTTATATCATTTTTCCAAGGAACGCTTTATGCCGATCAATCGTTGGATAGTTGAGATATATAGTTAAAAGGAGAACGCCAATGACCGACAGTCAAGCCCCGATGAATCTACTGGAGCTGTTTGATGATGTTAAATTTCCAGCCACCAGAAGCGAGCTTATTTCCCATGCCGAAGACAACAATGCCAGTGAAGATGCGCTTGATGTCTTGCAGGCCCTGCCTGAGAACCGCTATGGAACGCTGGACGCATTGAACGGTGATCTGGGTAAAATCAGGCACGTACCGGGACAGGAAAATCTGTGGTCCTCACAAAAACAAGAGGATATTAATCACATGCAGGGGCATGATATTGCCTCCAAACTTTAAGAGGTTCCGCCTTTTAATAAATCGCGCAGTTTTGACGGGTCAAACGGTTTGGATAAATATTCATCCATCCCCACCGCAAAACATTTTTCACGGTCTTTTGTTGTCGCATAGGCTGTCAGGCCAATAATCCGCGCCGGTCTGCGATTATTTTCCCGTTCATAATCGCGGATGGCGCGGGTCGCCTGATATCCATCAATACCGGGCATCTGAACATCCATCAGGATCACATCATATTCGTAATCCATGGCTTTTTGAATGGCGGTCTGGCCATCATCAGCGATATCATATTTATATCCAAACTGCTCCAGAAAAGTACCGGCGACCACAATATTCGGCTGATAATCCTCGACCAGAAGAATACTGATATCAGCCGGATCAACCGCATCTTCGGGGGATGTCTGCACGGTTTCTGACGGCGCGAAACCGGGGGCCAGAATCTGTCGCTGTAATGGCAGGTCAACCGTGAATACGGTCCCCTCTCCCTCATCACTATCGACTTTGATCTGCCCATCCATCAATTCAACCAGATTTTTGGTAATCGCAAGGCCAAGACCGGTCCCACCGTATCTACGGGTTATTGTTGAATCCCCTTGGGTGAATTTCTCGAACACCATACCCAGATTTTCGTTTGAAATACCAATCCCCGTATCCTCGACGAGCAAATGTATCTTTTCATACTCATCAGTTTCGGAAGATGACGTCGTGACCCGCAGGGTGATTTTACCGCTTTCGGTAAACTTAACAGCATTACCGCAAAGATTAATCAAGATCTGCCGGATACGCGTCGGATCGCCGATATATGTTTTATTATTGATATCCTCCAGAT
>JBNJDW010000087.1:0-7529 GCA_051745265.1 Pseudomonadota bacterium | reverse complement strand
TCTGTTCGGTCAATTTGGCTTCACCATCATTATTGACCAGCGGCAACAGCGCATAACCCAGCTCAACCCGGATGGTATCAAGGGCGAGGGATTTTGATATGGGCTCTTCAGGCGCCGGGGCCGGTTTGGCGGCTTCGGTTTCTTCTTCGGTGATGACTTTTTGTTCGGCAATTCTGGTCCGGTTCATGACAGTATAAGCCCCAAAACCGGAAAGCCCGCCCATAATAAGGAAGGGTAGAGCCGGAATGCCGGGCATGGCCGCCATGGTAATCATCAAGACAGAGCTTAGCGCCATGGCAAAAGGATACTTGCTGAGCTGGCCGAACAGGGCCTTATCGGTTGAACCGGCCACCCCGGCCTTGGTCACCAGCAGACCGGCAGCGATGGAGACGATCAGCGCGGGAATCTGACTGACCAGACCATCGCCTACGGTCAGATGGGTATAATTAGCAGCGGCTTCACCGGCGCTGAGGCCTTGTTGAACAATGCCGATAATCATACCGACAACGATATTGATAAAGGTGATCAGCAGCCCGGCAATGGCATCCCCGCGGACGAATTTCGCCGCACCATCCATGGAGCCGAAAAAGCTGCTTTCCTGTTCCAGTTCAGAACGGCGCTGTTTGGCTTCGGATTCGTTGATCATGCCGGCTGATAAATCGGCATCAATGGCCATCTGTTTACCGGGCATGGAATCCAGGCTGAAACGGGCCGCGACCTCGGCGATCCTGCCGGACCCTTTGGTGATGACCACGAAATTGACAATGACAAGGATGGCAAAGACGGTCAGACCAATGATAAAGTTACCCTGCATAATGAAATCGCCAAAGGCCTTGATCACCTGTCCGGCTGCATCATGCCCCTGATGGCCGTGTTCGAGAATAAGCCGTGTTGACGCCAGATTAAGCGCGAGACGGATCATCGTTGCAATCAACAGAATTGACGGGAACGAGCTGAGTTCCAGCGGTTTTTCAATGAACAGCACGGTCATCAACACCAGAACCGACAGCGTTAATGAAAGGGCCAGAGAAATATCCAGCATCCATGTCGGCATCGGCAGGATCAGCACGACCAGAATCGCGACGACACCAAGCGCAAGCGCGATGTCACCACGCAAAAGTGATCTTAAGCCGGTAGGTTTTTTTGCGACGCTGTCTTCAGCCATAATAGTTTGTTATACCCCTTATGAGCCCGGTACAGCAACGCCTTGTTCACTGTACTGGTTAATTTTGTTGCGAAGAGTCCGAATGGATATCCCAAGGATTTTCGCCGCATGGGTACGATTACCAAGACAATGGTCAAGGGTGGAGATAATAAGCTCGCGCTCGACATCGGCAACGGTCTTGCCGACAAAGGCATTGACGCTGTCTGTGTCGTTTTCGTTGTCGTCTGTAGGGGCTTTGGCGGGTGCGGCGGCTTCATCGGGTACCGCCGTTTTATCTGGCTCAGCCTGTTCGGCGGGTGTTTCTGTTGTATCTTTTGTACCCGCAACGATATTATCAGCATAAGTCTGGGCCATGCTGCCGGCCTGATCGGACAGCATAATGGCGGTATCTTCGATTTCGGACTGCTGTGACAGTAAAACGGTACGGTGCATGGTGTTTTCAAGCTCCCGTATGTTGCCGGGCCAATGATAGGCTTCGAGTTTTTTTATCGCAGCTTCAGAGAATTCTTTGCGCGGCAGGTCATTCTGTTCACTGAATTTATCGGCGAACATACGTGCAAGCGGCAGGATATCACCGGGGCGGTTGCGTAAAGGCGGCAGGGCGACATTGATGACATTCAGGCGGAAATACAGATCTTCGCGGAACTCACCTTTTTTAACCGCCTCTTCAAGGTTGCGGTTACTGGTGGCAATCAGCCGGATATCAACCGGAACCGGTTTATTGCCGCCAATACGGTCAATGACCCGTTCCTGAATAGCCCGCAGCAGCTTGGCCTGCAGGCTTGGATGCATTTCAGAAATCTCATCCAGTAATAATGTACCGCCGCTGGCTTCTTCAAATTTACCAATTCTGCGGGAAACCGCGCCGGTAAAGGCGCCTTTTTCATAGCCGAACAGTTCGGATTCAAGCAGGTTTTCAGGGATGGCGGCACAATTCAGCGAGATAAATTTTTCATTCTTACGTTTGCTTTTACGGTGAATATAGCTCGACATGACTTCTTTACCGGTTCCTGACTCGCCGGTAATCAGCACGGTGGCGCTGCTGGGGGCGATCTGATCGGCCATGGCCACGACGGCTTTCATCGCCGGGTCGTTGGCGATCATATTGGTATCTTCCTGCGTAACGGCCTCCAGCACTGCGGCAATCAGTTCGGCATCCGGGGGCAGGGGGATATATTCCTTGGCCCCGGCCTTGATCGCATTTACGGCGGCTTTGGCATCTGTTTCGATACCGCAGGCGACAACCGGCATGAGAAAACGCTCTTTTTCAAGCTGGGCAATGAATTCGGCTATGTTCTGTTTCACATCAACCATAACGACATCAGCACCACGCCCGGCGCGCAGCGCGCCCAAAGCCTGCTCGATATCCTCGGCATGCTGGACTTTGGCGCCGCGTTTAATCGCGATCTTGCCGGCTTGTGTCATATGGCTTTGCAGGCTGCCTACAATCATCAAACGCATTTTTCAGTTCCTCCTCAAAGGCGTATCCGTTTCAATGTTAGACTTCGTTGAAGTAATTAATCCGCTCGGAAGGCGGTAATTTGCTGTTGAGTATCTGTTCCAGACGACGGGGATTTTCCTGCGCTACGATTGACAGCATGGCGGCTGTCACCAGTTCCATTCTTAAAATCAGGTTTTGAGCCTGCAATTCAAGTTTCCCGGCCAGCGGCGCAAAAAGAGCACTGCCCAAAAGGGCGCCGTAAAAGGTGGTTAAAAGGGCAATGGCCATGGCCGGACCAATGCTGGAGGGATCATCTAAATGGGACAGCATCTGGACAAGCCCGATCAAGGTCCCAATCAGGCCCATTGCCGGCGCGGCTTCAGCCCCGCGGCGCAAAAGCGCAATACCGCCCTGAAGACGTTCGACTTCGACATCTATTTCCTGGCTGAGGATACGTTCAACTTCAGCAGCGTTTTGCCCGTCAGAAACCATTTCGATGGCATGGGCCAGAAACGGATCCTGCCGTCGCAGGCGATCCTGTAGCTTTTGAAAGCTTAAAATACCATCGCGGCGGGCAATAATGGCGACATCCATCAGGTTATTTGCCCGGGTACGCGGTGTTTCCGGTTTCTCAAACAGATGCTGTTTCAAAGCTTTCAGGCTCAACCGCAAGGTTTTGCCGGTAAAGGACAAACCGATAATCGCAACCGTCCCGCAGACGACGATCAAAAAGGCACGCAGATCAGCAAAGGCGGCAACAGAGCCGCTTAAGGTCAGGGCGATGGCCAGCACAATCAGTAAAAAGCTAAGACCAATCCAGACCCCGTAATCAACGGTTCTGACGGGTGCCCGGAAACTATCCAGTTTCACGCGTTTGGAGATATTTCCCGGTATATTGGCAGCTGTTTTATTAGCTTTGTTGCCTGCAGCACTCATGAATCAGGTGTCCTAAACGTGTTTAAGAGATCAACTGGAACGGTCAGATTTGACAATTTCGGTCATGGTCACACCAAGCCGGTCTTCGACGACGACGACCTCGCCACGCGCAACCAGCCGGTTATTGACATAGATATCAATGGCTTCGCCGACTTTACGGTCAAGCTCAACGACAGCACCACGGCCCAGTTTCAAAAGCTGACTGACCTTCATGCTGGAACGGCCAAGAACAGCGGAAATCTGCACCGGAATATCATAAATAGCTTCAACATCTTTGGGTTCACCAATGCCGGCTTCCGGATTTTCATGTTCCGATTTGATTTCCTGATAGTCCGGATTATCAGCAGCAGCCTGTTTTTCGGCCTGTTGTTCCGCCGGCTGTTCCGTTTTTTTGTCGGCTTCGGTAGCGGGTGTTTCGTTATCTTTTTCGTCAGCCATGGTTTACTCCTTTTCGTTGTCAGTAAGGGTGGGTGTTTCAGGCTGTTCCTGCTCAGACTTTGCGGGGAATTCTGCCTTGTCCATACGGTGGATCACAGTATTAAACGCGCCTTCAATTGCACGGTAAAGGCTGTCGAAATCCTTTTCGATGCCGCCATCTGCCCATTCAACCCGGCAGTCAGTGGGCTTAAGGCTGTCATCAGCAATGATAACGACTTTACCCTGAAAAGCCTGAGATTCAGCAATGGCATCAATCTTATCACGCAGTGTTTCCAGCAGGCTGTCATGGACAACAACAACCAGCCGGGGTTCTTCATTCTGATCACTTAAGGTCTGTTTGACAAGGGATGTAATTTCTTCTTCTGCATAGTTGCGGGCCAGATTGGGCATCATTTTCTTGACAATCGACAGGGTCAGCCGGGCCGTATCATAATTTTTAGAGGCTTCACGCCGCTGTTCTGCCTGAATCAGGTCGCCAAGATGGCGGGTCAGGGATTCCGTGCACTGCAAAACCCGTTCTTCCTGTTCATCACGGATTTTCTGGGTGGCATCCTGCTGGCCTTGACGGAAAGCACTTTCTCTGGCCGCGTTCAGATCTTCCTCGCCATAAAGCGGTTCCTCTTCTTCCGTATTTACGGGAACGTCTTCGTTGAAGTCATTCAGATCGAACAAATATTTCTTTGGTTTATCCATGTTGTCTTTTTAATCCTGATTAGTAAATAAGTTCGTCTTCTTCTTTGGCGCCGGCAATGGTGATTTCACCGCGGTCAGCCAGATCTTTGGCAACATTAACAAGCCCCTGCTGGGCATCTTCGACTTCTTTCAGGCGGACAGGGCCCATTGCGGCCATGTCTTCTTTCATAATCTTGGCGGCCCGTTCGGACATGTTGGAGAAGAACAGATCCTTCATCGCATCATTTGCGCCTTTCAAGGCCAGAGGCAGATTTTCCTTGGTCGGGTTATTACGGATAAGAGTCTGAACCCCGCTGGGATCAAGATTGGCCAGATCTTCAAAGGTAAACATCAGACTGCGGATTTTCTCTGCTGAATCCGTGCTGCGTTCTTCCAGCGCATCCATAAATTTGCTTTCGACGGATCGATCAAGATTGTTAAAAATCTCGGCCATTAATTCATGTGAATCGCGGCGGCTGGTCCGGGCAAGGTTTGACATGAACTCGGTCCGCAATGTGCGTTCAACATCGTCCAGAACTTCTTTTTGTACGGCTTCCATGCGCAGCATCCGCATGACCACTTCCATGGCAAAGCCTTCAGGCAACAAGGCCAATACGCGGGCCGAGTGATCGGAGGCGATTTTTGACAGGACGACCGCCACGGTCTGCGGATATTCCTTTTGCAGGAAGTTGGCCAGAACCTCTTCATTTACATTGCCGAGTTTTTCCCACATGGTGCGGCCTGCAGGCCCGCGGATTTCCTCCATGATGCCATCGACCTTGTCCTTGCCCAGAACCTTCTGAAGCAGGCGTTCGGTGCTGTCAAGTGAGCCGACAAGGGAACTGGTGGAAGACATGTTTTCGGCAAATTCAATAAACAGACGTTCAACGATTTCAGAATTAACTTTCCCCAGAGAGGCCATGACCTGGGACAATTCCATAATCTCATCATCATCCATCTGGCTGAAGATACGGGATGTCTGGTCTTCTGACAGGGCCAGAAGGAAGATAGCCGCTTTTTCATTCCCTTCCAGGGTGCGATAATCCTCGCGTAAGCGCATCCTAGCTCTCCTGCGTCATCCAGTTGCGGATCACCGAAACTGTTTCATTGGGGTGCTTATCGACCAGATCATTAATCTTCTTCAGCGAAGATTGTTTAACCTGACCTTCAACATTAGACATATCAAGCGTGGTTTCAAGCTCGCTCATTTCGGCATCGGCAGGGTTAGGCGCCTGACCACCGCCACCAGGCGCGGCCAGTTGCGGTTGGCCGGCACCTGCGGCGGCCAACATACGTGTATCACCTTCACCACCGCCGGTATTGGCAGAAGCAGAGGAAGAGGCTGCTGCGGCAATATGACTGACCAATGGCCGCAGGACCAGTAAAATGGCCAGAACCGCAACCAGACTGAGGATCAGGGTTTCGGCAATGCGCATGATATCCTCACGCGGCAGACCCAGAATGGTTTCATCGCCAGCGAAATCACTGATGGTCTGTTCTTTGGCAAATTGCATATTGACGACTTCAAGCGTATCCCCGCGGCTGGAATCAAAGCCAATTGCTGACTGGACCAGAGAACGGATTTTATCTAGCTCAGCCTCTGACCGTGGGACATATTCCTCCTCTACCGCCGCTTCGGCGTCTTCTTCAGCTTCTTCGGCGTCTTCGGCATCATCTGCGGGCGCCTCGGCTGTGGCGGGTACATATCGGCCATCAACCAGAACGGCGACAGAAAGACGATCCACTTCACCGCGTTCCTGAACAAAGTTTTCGATTGTCCGGGTTATTTCGTAATTGGTGACTTCTTCTTCACGGTTATTGCTGATACCGGCAGCCTGTTCACCGCCTTCTGCACCATCGGGAAGGCCGGGGAGGTTGTTTTGAACGGTAACGGCTTCGCCAGCGGCGCCGGTATTATCGACTTCTTCTTCAGTAACAAGCTGGGTAGAGCGTACGACCTGTCCTTCCGGGTCATAGATTTCAGAGTTACGGCTGACGGTATTAAAGTTAAGATCTGCGGAAACGGTGGCACGAACCTTTCCATGACCAACGACCCGGGCAACCATTTCTTCGATAGAGCGGGCCAGACGCTGTTCATATTGCAGACGGGCATCGTCAGGACCTTCACCTCCAAAACTGTTCTCACCGGCTTCATCACCACGGGCAAGCAGATTGCCGTCGGAATCAATAAGGGCCACTCTGTCCGGTTTTAACTGCGGCACGGCAGAGGCAACAAGATGCTGGATGGAGGCGATTTGCTCCGACCCGACATTGGCTGTGTTACGAAGGCTGACAAAGACACTGGCGGTTGCCGGCTGGCTTTCACGACTGAATAGAGCCCGTTCCGGCAGGACCAGATGGACACGGGCGGTACGGATTGGCTCAAGCGTTGTAATCGTCCGCGCGATTTCGCCTTCAAGCGCGCGAAGCTGATTGATATTCTGGACAAAACTGGTCGTACCAAAGCCCTGCTGGCGGTCAAAGATTTCATAGCCCATTGAACCATTGCCCGGCAGGCCTTCCCGCGCCAGAAGCATCCGGGCCGAGCCGACTTCGCTTTGGGGGACCATGATTTGCCCGCCATCGGCTGACATTTGATACGGAATGTTGGACATATCAAGCTGAGCGGCGATGGCCGTTGTATCGCTACTTGACAGGTCACCATACAGAAGGGTCATATTGGGCGCTGCTGAACGGACCGCAATGAACACAAAAAACACGACGAGGCCGACCAATGTCAGCAACATCATGCCAAGGCGGGCAGGACCCAGATTTTTCAGAGTCTCAAATAATGCGTCCAAGAAATAACTCCCTCGTCAATATAACCATGCTTTGATTGATATAAGAAATAGAAACCCACTTGTAAGAGTCTACAAC
>JBNJDW010000086.1:0-7546 GCA_051745265.1 Pseudomonadota bacterium | reverse complement strand
TTTGCCTTAATTTTTTTATATACTTTGGATACAAGGTCTTTATGATTAAATTAGAACCTATGTTGACCATCGGGGAAGAGGAGTAGCATGAACATTAAAAAATTTACCAGAAACGAACAGGGGAATGCGTTGTTCCTTATTTTGATCGCGGTCGCATTATTTGCGGCGCTGTCTTATGCCGTGACCCAATCTGGCCGTGGCGGCGGTGGCGTTGATCGTGAACAGGCCTTGATCTCCGCCTCACAGATCACGCAATACGGCGCGGGCTTGCGGACAACAGTGACCCGGATGGTCATTACCGGATCAGGTGCAACTGAACTGGAATTTGACAGCGATGGTACGGATTCAGCCAATGAAGTGTTTCATGCTGATGGTGGCGGCGCTGTTGATCAGGCACCGCCAACATCCGCCGGTACGGCGACAAGTTATAGCTATATGACGACCGATGGCACAGATGGTCACCATATTATCGGTGTTGGTTCTGATACAACAGGCAGTGGTCAGGATGTTATTGTTGGCGTCGGTGGTTTGTCTGAGGCTGTTTGCCGGGCGATTAATACGGGTCTGGGCCTGGATGCCGAACCGACCGTCGAAGGCACTGCTGTTGACATGGATACACCTTTGGGCAAAGCAGCGGGCGATGCGGCGCATACCTTTAATTCAAACAGCGGTGAAGCCTTTGCCTGTGTTGATAATACCGGTAATGACTACACCTATTACCATGCGCTTGTTGAACAATAAGATAATCAAGAGATAATTCAGTCGAATAAAACGGCACCGTTAAAACCGGTGCCGTTTTTTTATTGCAAGGCGTCAGTTTCTTTTTTGATCCGATCAAATTCGCCTTCTATCGCGATGATCAAATGATCCTCGGGACGTTGGCCCGTATCGGCTATGCTCTGAACCTCTTCGGCGATATCCCCCAGATGCGGGCAGCAGGCGGAACGGGCTGCGCCTTTCAGGCTATGGGCAACTTCTCCGATTTCAATGGCCGCACCTTCATCATAGGCGGTTCGCAATTTATGGATCAGCGGTTCGGTCATTTCGATAAACATCTGCAACATTTCTTTGACGCTGTCATCGTACCCGCCCAGCAAATCATCAATAGCCGCCATACTGATCGCCGGTTCATCAGGCGGGGTGTAGGGGGCTTTAGAGTCCGCAGCCGTGTCTTCTGTTTTGGTGGTTTCTGTGGGTGTGGCCTGAACGTCTTCTTCGACCTGGCGGGCCTTGTCACGCAGACCGGCGGCAATGGCGGGCGCTTCTTCATCTGCGGGCGAGGCATCAGCATCGTCTTCGTTCAATACGCCCCAGCGGATCAGCAATTGACGGAATTGCCCCAGACTGACGGGTTTTAACAGACATTCGTTGAAACCATAGGACAGGTAAGCCTGTTTCTGGGCCATCTGGACATCCGCGGTCAGGACCACAACCGGAAAACCGTTATGTTGTTCGATGTTTTCCTGTTCTTCTATTGACCGGATACGTTTGACGACTTCATAACCATCCATCTCAGGCATATGCAGGTCAGTAAACAGAATGCCATGTTTTCCCTGTTCCAGCATTTTGATCGCCTGCAGACCGTTTTCAACAAAATCGGCTTCAATACCCAGTTTTTTAAGCTGCCGTTGTAAAACATCCTGAACGGCGGGCGTGTCTTCGGCAATTAACAGGCGCTTGGGCCGGTTGGGATCCATGCCGCCCTGATTTTGCCGGGCGGAAGATTTCACAGCCTCGCCAAGGCCAATCCGGCTGGCGGGCTTTGACAGGTATTTCGCCCCGAGCGAGCGGGCCGAATGCTGCAAGCCATAATCATCACGGACCGTATACATGACCAGCCCGGCAAAGGGCTGCAGTTCTGATATTTCTTTCATCAGATCAATGCCCAGCCCGTCCGGCAGGCCCTGATCAACAAGGGCAACATCAAAACGGCGGCTTTTGGCCATTGTCAGACCCTCGGCATAAGTCGGCACACTGGTAACAGAGCCACCCATGGATTTCAAGGTCCGGACAATTTCACGGGCGCCGGCGGGGTGATCTTCGACCGACAGGATGGCAAGCCCGTCAAGGTCGGGCAGATCCTGTGGATTGGTTTCATCCGCGGTTTCGGTCGGAATTTCAAACCAGAAGGTTGAGCCTTTGCCTTCTTCGCTGATAATGCCGATTTGACCCTGCATCAATTCAACCAGTTTCTGGCAGATGGACAGACCAAGACCGGTGCCGCCATATTTACGGGTGGTTGAATTGTCAGCCTGGCTGAAGGCTTTGAACAAACGATTGGCGATTTCATCAGACATGCCAATACCGGTATCGATAACTTCAAAACGCAGGCCGAATTTATCTTTATCGGGGGTGTCGATATGCTGGGCATGCGGGGTAATGCGCAGGGTAATGCTACCCTTCTCGGTAAATTTCAAGGCGTTGCCCACAAGGTTCAATAATATCTGCCGCAATCGCGTGGGATCGCCGACCACCACCGGCGGGATAGACGGATCAACATCGACCTTTAATTCAACTTTCTTGCCCTGTACTTTGACCTCCATACATTCAATAACGCCATAGGCAAGTGTCCGGACCGGAACCTCAAGAATATCAAGCTCCATCTTATTGGCATCAACCTTGGCAATATCCAGAATATCATCCAGAATTGTCAAAAGACTGGTGGCTGAACTTTTGGCCGTGCCAAGCATGGCATGAACATCATCGCTGAGATTATCTTCATCAGAAACCAGCTCCAGCAGGCCGTAGATACTTTGCATCGGTGTGCGAATTTCATGACTCATAGAGGCCAGAAAACTGCTTTTCATTTCTGTCAGCGTTTCCGCTTCGGCAACTTCGGCCTTGATGCTGGTGACATCTTTGGCAACAAGAAGCCATTCCTCGTTTTCATAGGAGGTTAATGTCAGATTATACCAGCGGCCTTCACGCTCAACCGTGGCTTCGCCACCACCGGTCTGCGCCGCGGCGTTGATTTCTTCACCTTGCTCCGCGCCGAAAATCGTGTTCAGGCTGACCTGTTCGGTCAATGCGAACATTTTGCGCATCCGGTTATTGGCGTTCTGAATTTCAAAACCATCATCACTGCGCACCAGAACGCCAATACCAACAGGCAGAGCGTTCATAAGGGATGTCTGGGAAATCGTTGACTGATCAGCCATTTAGGAACTCCGTCCTGAAAAAATAAAGAGGTTGAAGATCAATGCATCTGTGTTAGATATATGCTAGACAATAACCTTTAACAAAGAGTGTAAAGCATGGGATACAAGCTTGCAATCGTTGGTGCGACCGGCAATGTCGGGCGGGAACTTTTAACCAGCCTGGCGGAAAGTGAAATTCTGCAATGCGATGAAGTGATCGCGCTGGCGTCAAAGAAATCGGCCAATCGTGAAGTTTCCTATGGCGAAGACAAAGTGCTGAAAGTCAAAGCGGCCGAAGATTTTGACTTTACCGGCGTTGATATTGTTCTGGCCTCGGCCGGGGCGGCGGTCTCTGAGCATATTCTGCCCAAGGCAGCGGCCGCCGGGGCGGTTGTTATTGATAACGGATCATTCTGGCGCATGGATCCCGATGTACCGCTGGTCATCCCTGAGGTTAATCCGGAAGCGCTGAAGGATTTTAAAAAGAAAAACATCATTGCCAATCCGAATTGTTCGACCATCCAGATGGTTATGGCTTTGAAACCATTGCACGAACTGGCCAGGATCAAGCGTGTGATTGTATCAACCTATCAATCCGTATCCGGTGCCGGTACCGAAGGCATGGATGAATTGTTTAATCAGACACGGCAGATTTATATGAATCAGCCGATGGCGCCTGAAACGTTCTCCAAAAACATTGCCTTTAATGTCATCCCGCAGATCGATAAATTTATGAAGGATGGTTCGACCAAAGAAGAATGGAAAATGCGCGTTGAAACCAAAAAGATCCTTGAGGAATCAATCGAGGTCACCGCGACCTGTGTGCGCGTGCCGGTTTTTGTCGGGCATTCTGAATCGATTAATGTTGAATTTGAAAGCCCGGTCACCCCGGCTGCTGCGCGTGAGGCCTTACGCGAGATGGACGGCGTTTTGGTTATTGATAAGCTGGATGAAGATGAAGGTTATATCACGCCATCGGAAATTTCCGGTGATGCCGGCGTTTATGTCAGCCGTATTCGTCAGGACCCGACCAACCCCAATGCTTTGAATCTGTGGGTGGTTGCCGATAATCTGCGCAAAGGTGCTGCCCTGAATACCCTGCAGATTGCCGAGCGCCTGATCACAGATAAACTGATTTAAGCACTATTTCAAGGACAGGCCTTTATGATTTTCTGTAAGTCTAAAAATAGTAAAGGGAATGCCCTGTTCTTGATATTGATTGCTGTTGCTCTTTTTGCCGCCTTATCTTATGCGATTACCCAAAGCAGTCGCGGCGGCGGTTCTGTCGACAAAGAAGAAGCCCGTTTAGAGGCTTCACAAATTTTACAAACCAGTGCCTTTTTTAAATCAAACCTGGAACGTTTTATGCTGATCAGTGGTCTTGATCTCCGTGAAGTGAGTTTCTGGGGAAGCCACGGGCAGTGGGGATATCGGAATAGCCCGACCTATCCGGCCTCTCAGCATTTCCTTTATCCCGAAGGGGGTGGGCATACATGGCCAGGAGATGGCTGGAGGTTATCGGCCGCTTCTCATGTGCCCGGTTTCGGACGATCCGAGAATTGTACAGAATCTGATCCGTGCGGAGATTTATTTCTGAGACTGAGAGTACCGCTGGAAACCTGCATGGAAATTAATAAAATAGCGGGTATCACGAATACGGATGGTAAACCACCCGTAGACAGGGGTGATTTTTCAGACACTCATTTCAAGGGAACCAATGATATTGAAGTATCCGGCTCAAACGCATTTGATGGTACCAATGATGAAAATGAAGGCAAGCTTTTTGGTTGCCTTGAGACGCTTCATGGATATAGGGGCGGGCCCGGAGCCTATTATTTCTATTACGTGTTGATGACGGATATTGATAAATAAAAGATATGATCTTTTCTATATCTTTTGGTCTTCAATTGGCCAATTGAAGTTCAAGCCATATCAAGTCAGTTATTATTCAACCGGCGCAGGCTGCGGCGGCATATGTCCAAGCACTGATTCCGCATCTTCATGCAGCTGGACTTGTCCGGCGGCCGGTTCGATTTGATTTAGACGTTCAGCATTCTGCGCGGCAATCACCGCGGTTTGGATCGACGTTTCCGAATTTTTCTGAATAAGACTAATGCCGAGCAGACCGACAGTGACAACGCCAACGGCCATAAGCATGCCGGCCAGCATGATCTTGGATAATGTATTTGGTTTTGTTTTTTGCATGACAGTATTCTCCAATATGAAATTCAACTGATTTTAGTTTAGGAAAAAAAGCAACAGAGGACAAGCCGTTAAAATCTGTTGCCTTTTTCGCCAAAATCACTCTTAATGGCCGGGATATGTCATTATTCTATCTTTTTATATTAGCGGCCGTGCAGGGGATTACCGAATTTTTACCGGTCAGTTCCAGCGCGCATCTTGTCTTGTTACCCGGGATAACCGGATATGCCGATCAGGGGCTGGTCATTGATGTTGCGGTTCATGTCGGCGCTTTGCTGGCGGTTTTGCTTTATTTTCGTCAGGATATTCTGGCGATTGCCGCGGCCTTTACCTTTGGCCTGAAAGATAAAAGTGAAGAGGTCCGTAAAAACCGTCGATTGGGCAAGATGGTCATTCTGGCCTCTTTACCGGTTATTCTGGCCGGTCTTGCCATGCATATCATCTGCCCGGACGGGATTCGCGATCCGCTGGTGATTGCGGTGATGACGATTGTTTTTGCCGGATTGCTCTGGTGGGCGGATCGTGGGCAGCGTGAGATCAAACCGCTTGAAACGCTGAATAAAAAAGCGGTGTTGTTGATTGGTCTGGCGCAGGTTCTGGCGCTGGTTCCCGGTACCAGCCGTTCAGGGGTGACAATGACAGCCGGTCTGTTCTTGGGGTTGAGCCGGGTTGAAGCGGCGCGGTTTTCTTTGCTGCTCAGCATTCCGGCTATTCTGGGTGCAGGATTGCTCAAAGGAATCGAAATTATCCGGACCGGTGATACCGCGCTTGGGCTTGATGCCCTGATCGGCGCGGCGCTGTCTTTTGTTATGGCCTATCTTGCCATCAGCGTGATGATGCGCTGGCTTAAAACATCCTCCTTTACGCCTTTTGTGATTTACCGCATGATATTAGGAAGTGTTTTACTTTTATACATTATACTCTAAATCGCTGTTATTGACTGGAGATTTTATGATGAAGCCTTCCCTGTATCTTTTGGCCGCACTGGCCTGTTTTATAACACCTGCCACAAGCAGCCATGCCCAGCAGGATATTCCCTTGCAGCGGGTGGTCTTATCGACCAGCGGTCTTGCCTATTTTGAACATGGCGCCTCAGTCTCCGGTGATGAAACCTTAAGCTTTCCCGTCCGCGTCGATCAGGTCAATGATCTGTTGAAAAGCCTCTTGGTCTTTGATCCGGAGGGCAGCCTTAAAAGCGTGACCTTGCCCGGCCAGCAGCCGCTGGAACAGGTGTTCCGCGATTTACCCTTTTCACAGGGCGCGCTTAATAACCCGGTCTCGCTTTTGAATGCCTATCAGGGCGCCGAAGTTGAAATTACCGATAGTGGCCAGAGTTATAGCGGGCTTTTGGTTCAGATTGTGCCCGAAACCGAAACGGTGAATGAACGTTCAATGACCCGTCATCGGATCTCGCTTTTGATGGAAAGCGGCCTTAAAAGCTTTATTTTTGAAGAGGTGCAAGGCATTGCTCTTGCCGATGACAGTGATCGTGATGAAATTGAAACGGCGCTCAATGCCGTGCGTGAGAATGGCGAGGCCGGTCAGCGGCAGCTGCAGATTAATCTTGTCGGTGACAGCGACCGTACTGTGACCCTGTCCTATGTTGTCGAAGCACCGTTGTGGAAAACAGCCTACCGCGCCGTATTGCCGGGGTCAGAGGCCGAGGACGGCCATCTTCAGGGCTGGGCCGTCATTGAAAACATGACCGGCGGTGACTGGCGCGATGTGCAATTGACGTTGACCTCCGGTAATCCGGTGACAATGCAGCAGGCGCTGTATCCGGCCTATTACGTGTCCCGTCCTGAAATCCCGGTCGAGGTCTTTGGCCGGGTGATGCCGCGGCAGGATACCGGCGCGATGGATCTGGCGGCCAGAGAAGCCCCCAGCGAGCTCAAGCAAATGGGCCGTCAGAAAACAATTGGAAGAGATGCGTATGCCGATGATGGGATGGCGGCAGAAAGCATGGCCATGCCGCAAAGCGCCGCCGCACCGGTGTCCAGCCGCGCCAATTTGACCCAGGCTCAACAGGTGGCCCAAAGCAGTGAAGCCACAGCGCAGATTGTTTTTAACTTCCCCGGCCGCTTTGATCTTGAGAGTGGTAAAACAATGATGCTGCCCTTCATCGATCGTGAGATCGACATGGAAACCGTGGCGCTCTACCAGCCCGATGTTGAACCCATATTTATACGGATTTTGTAACCCGAGGT
>JBNJDW010000085.1:0-7569 GCA_051745265.1 Pseudomonadota bacterium | reverse complement strand
CAGACCATCAACAATGTTCTGGCTGTCGGTGACCCGCTTAAAGCTCTCTTGCAATGATTTAAAAAGACCGCTCATCTTCACTCTGCTTCAAAGTTATGGATATGTCGTACCATCCCAGCCCCATTTCGTCAAGCTTATGAAAAAACCGCAGGCCCATCTATGGCCATTTTACATCCGGTGGCAATGACATCAAAATGGCTTCGGTATTGCCGCCGGTTTTCAGGCCAAAAACCGTACCGCGGTCATAGAGTAGGTTAAACTCCGCATAACGGCCGCGGCGGAGGCACTGATATTCCCGTTCTTCATCACTCCAGTCACGGTTCATATGGCGACGGACCAGTTTTGGATAGATATCCAGAAAGCACCGGCCTATATCCTGCGTAAAGGCAAAATCATCTGCCCAGTTCCCGGAATTCAGGTAATCATAAAAAATGCCGCCGACACCGCGGTGTTCCTGCCGGTGCGGCAAATAAAAATACTCATCGCACCACTCTTTATAAAGCGGATAATATTCCGGATCATGACGATCACAGGCGGCGCGCAGGGCCTGATGAAAAGATGCCGTGTCTTGCGCATCCGGCACAATCGGGTTTAAATCGGCGCCGCCGCCAAACCATGATTTTTCGGTGACAATATGACGGGTATTCATATGAACCGGCGGCACATGCGGGGATCGCGGATGGGCAACCAGACTGATACCGCTGGCCCAGAACCCGCCGGTTTGATCCGCGCCCGGAATCTGGCCGCGGAAATCTTCGGAAAATGTGCCATATACGGTTGAAATATTCACACCGAGTTTTTCAAACACCCGGCCCCGCATGGTCGACATCACGCCGCCACCGCCCTTATCACCGCTCTTATCCGTCCGTGACCAGGATTTGCGTTCAAAACGACCCGCAGGCAGATCAGCATGACGGGTGCCGTCCAGATCATCTTCAATCTGCTCAAATGCGGCGCAAATCTGATCACGCAGGCTTTTGAACCAGGCAGCCGCCTTATCCTGCTGATCGGCGCTTGACTGATAACTCTCGGTTTCTGTCAGTGCCGCTTTCATTTCCAAATGCATCTTTATTCCTTTTTTTATACGCGATGAAAACCATCTGTTTGACGCAAAGCCTCGCCGCCGACCATGGCGCAGCTGACCGCCAGATTCAATGATCTTAACCCGGCAACCATTGGAATCAACAGCCGCGCATCGGCGGCGGCATGGACCTCCTCCGGCACACCGGCGCTTTCCTGTCCGGCCAGCAGAATATCATCGGTGTCAAAGGCAAATTCAGTATAGGGAACGGCTGCCCGGGTGGTCAGCAAGACCAGACGGCGTCCGGCCAGCTGTTCGGCAAACGCCGCCCAGTTCGCATGCCGGGTATAATCCAGATGATCGATATAATCCATGGCCGCGCGGCGCAGTTTTTTCTGATCAAACGCAAAACCGCAGGGCTCAATAATATCCAGCGGCAGGCCCATCGCCGCGCAAAAGCGCATGATCGTGCCCGCGTTTTGCGGAATTTCAGGTTGATACAGGGCCAGTCTCATAATGTCGGCAGATTAGACAAAGGGCTTTATCAAAGCAAGAACAACCATATGCAGCGGATAAAAAATATGCAGAAAATATTTCGGCGTCAGCCGCTTTGTACTGGTCAGTGATTTTGCCAACAGAATTATAAACCAGGGCAGGAAAATCGTACAGCTGGCCATCATAATCATCGCAATCAGCACCGCGGGTGACATGATATCAAGATACTGTTCTATATTATTGAGATTCACAAAGGCCAGAAGCAAAAACAGCCAGGGAATATAACGCAGATCACCTTTCAGGACCATATACATCGCCGCGGGCAGCAAGACACCAATAACGCCGAATTCCCATTGCGAGGGTAAAAACACCGTCGCCAGCCCCAGGGCAAAGATCACCATCCGCAGCCAATGCGCACGCCCCATTAAAAAGGGAATAAAGGCCGCGCCCAGCCCCAGCGTAAACAGCACATTGGCCATGTCATAACCGCGGGCCAGTTGGGAAACCGGCTCGACAAAAACGGCCAGCACCAGAATTTTAGCAGCATAAAGCAGGGCTTTGTCTTCACCGGCCCGTAAAATAGCCGTTGCCGTCGCATAACAGAACAGCGGAAACACCGCGCGGCCAATCAGCATCAGATGACTGGCGGTGCGATCCAGAATAATATCATCCCAGTGATCAATGACCATCAGGGCCGCGGCCATGATTTTAATAAAATCCAGCGCCGCGCCCGTGGTGGGCAGACTTGTTGTAAAGGATCCCTGCTCTTGTGTCATAATACGGCCTTTTGGTAGAACTTTAAGAAAAAATGCTGATTGCTTTCAATTATATAGTGGAAATTTAACGCAAACTCTGTCATAAACTATAGCAAAATTCAGGACTTCTACAGGATAAAATAATGGCAGATACAAAAAAAACTGAAAACGGGACGCGTCGCGATTTTCTGTACTTAACGGCAGGCGCTGTCGGTGCAGTCGGGGCCGCCACGACATTATGGCCCTTGGTTGACAGTATGAATCCGGCGCAGGATACACTGGCCGTGGCCGAGACTGAGGTCAACATCGCCAATGTAGAAGCCGGACAATCCATCACCGTGGTCTGGCGTGGTAAACCGATTTTTATCCGGCACCGCACCGCTGCTGAAATTGAAGACGCCCAAAATACCGATCTTGGCAAATTGCGTCATAAAGAAGAAGACAGCGAACGGGTTAAACGGCCCGAATGGCTGGTTATGGTTGGTATCTGCACCCATCTCGGCTGCGTGCCGCTCGGCAATGCCGAAGGTCAGCCGACCGGCGATTATAACGGATGGTTCTGCCCGTGCCATGGATCGCATTATGATGAATCCGGCCGTATCCGCAAAGGCCCCGCGCCGACCAATCTTGAAATACCGCCCTATGAATTTCTGACAGATGATGTCATCCGCATCGGCTGAAATAAGACTAAGACAAAGAGGATCCTATAGCCATGGCCGCTAAAGACAGAGAAGCTTTTGATAACAAAATTATCGAATGGATTGATCAGCGTTTGCCGATTTTCACCGCGATCGACAAAGAATACGCCAAATTCCCGGTGCCAAAGAATTTCAATTATTTCTGGAATTTCGGCGCCATTGCCATGGTCATGCTGACGGTGATGATCATTTCCGGTATTTTCCTGGCCATGAGCTACACCCCCCATGCCGATCATGCTTTTGACAGTGTTGAACGTATCATGCGCGATGTCAATTTCGGTTGGCTGCTGCGCTATACACATATGAACGGCGCCTCTTTCTTCTTTATTGCGGTTTATATTCATATTTTCCGCGGCATGTATTACGGGTCGTATAAAACCCCGCGTGAACTGTTATGGATTTTCGGCGTGATCATCCTGTTGTTGATGATGGCCACCGCCTTTATGGGCTATTCCCTGCCGTGGAGCCAGATGAGCGGCTGGGGTGTCAATGTGATCACCAGCCTGTTCGGGGCCTTCCCGCTGGTCGGCGATGGTATTGTCACCTGGCTGTGGGGCGGCTTTTCGGTTGATAATCCGACCCTGAACCGCTTCTTTGCCCTGCATTTCCTGCTGCCTTTTGTGCTGGTGGCTGTTGTTTTCCTGCATGTCTGGTCCCTGCATATTACCGGGTCAAACAACCCGCTGGGCATTGAACCCAAAACCGAAAAAGACACCGTGCCGTTCAACCCGTATTACACGGTTAAGGATATGTTTGGTCTGGGCGTCTTTTTACTGTTCTTTATGTTCTTTGTCTTCTTTGCACCCAATTACCTGAGCCATGCCGATCATTACGTGCCGTATAACCCGATGCAGACACCGCTGCATATCGTGCCTGAATGGTATTTCCTGCCGTTTTATGCCATCCTGCGGTCTTTCACTGTCGATATCGGTATTCCGTTCACGGATATTATTCTGCTGCCGGCAAAACTGCAGGGCGTCTTGGCGATGTTCGGTTCGATCCTGATCCTGATGGTTCTGCCCTGGCTTGACCGCTCGCCGGTGCGCAGTGCCCGTTTCCGGCCAATGTTCCGGCCTCTGCTGCTGTTGCTGGTGATTGCCTTTATCGCACTGGGCTGGGCCGGCGGACAGCCTGCCGAAGGGCTGCCGTTATTGGTCGCTCAGTTATCAACGGCGTATTATTTCGTGTTTTTCCTGCTGCTGGTACCGTTCCTGCACAAGATCGAAAAACCGTTACCGCTGCCAAATTCAATCCATGACGGGGTTAAACAAGGACTATAAAATGAAAAAAAGCCTAATACATTCTTTGGCCAAATCTCTGGCACTTGCCGCGATTCTGTCTGTTGTGTCACTCACCCCTGCCGCTGCGGCAGAGGACGCACCGACACCGCCCGAAATGGACTGGCCGCATCATGGGATCTTTGGCACCTATGATAAATCCGCGCTGCAGCGTGGTTTTCAGGTTTACCGCGAAGTCTGCGCCGCCTGTCACGGCATGGACCAACTGGCCTACCGCAATCTGGCCGATATCGGTTATAACGAGGACGAAGTCAAAGCCATTGCCAGTGACTATTATGTCGAAGACGGCCCCAATGACGAAGGCGAAATGTTTGAACGTCAGGCCGGCCCGGCAGATACCTTCAAGAATCCATATGCCAATGAATCCGCAGCGCGCTACGCCAATAACGGCGCCCTGCCGCCGGATCTGTCCCTGATCGTCAAGGCCCGTGGTGGCGGCGAAGATTATATCTACGGCCTGCTCACCGGCTATACCGAAGCGCCCGAAGGCGAAACACTGCTGGCCGGCCAGTACTGGAACGAATATATGGCGGGCCATAAAATTTCCATGCCGCCACCGATCTATGACGGCGCGATTATTTATTCTGATGGTACCGAGGCGACAGTCGAACAGGCCTCGCATGATGTCACGCAATTCCTTGCCTGGGCGTCTGAACCGCATATGGACACCCGCAAGGCCATGGGCTTTAAGGTGATCTTGTATCTTCTCGCCTTTACCATTCTGATGTGGTTTGCCAAAAAGAAGCTCTGGCGCGATATCAAGAAATAATATCTTATCGGAAACACTGGTAAACGGGCCCGTCATTATATTGCGGCTGGCTTTTACCGACTGTTTTTGGTAACGTTTAATATTGTTCCCGACAAATGGAGACTTTCCGATTAGCGCAACGATGATGCTTATTCATATTATTGGTGGGGTTTCCCTGCTGCTTTGGGGCGTAAAGCTCGTCAGCAGCGGATTGAACCGCGCCTGTGGAGCATCCCTGCGGCGTTTTATCACCAAATCGACCAAAAATCGTGTCAAAGGCCTGCTGTCCGGGACTTTTATTGCCATGGCGCTGCAAAGCTCAACCGCTGTGGCGCTGATTACCGCCTCTTTTGCCTCCAAAGGCCTGATCAGCACGGTTGCCGGTATTTCATTAATGCTCGGGGCTGATATTGGCACCACCCTTGCCGCGCAGATCCTGATTTTTGACCTGACCTGGTTGATTCCGGTGATGCTGACCAGCGGCTACATTATGACCCGGACCAAATCCGGCGGCGGGCAGTATAAACATATCGGCAGCGCCTTGCTGGGCATCGGCCTTGTCTTGCTGTCCCTGCAAATGATCGTCGAAGTCTCGGAACCGCTGCGCGATTCCACTGTCTTACAGGTGCTGATCAAACCGCTCACCGATGAACCGCTTTTGGCCTTGCTGTTCGGCGGGATGCTGACCTGGCTGGTTCATTCCAGTCTGGCCATGGTGCTTTTATTTGCCTCTTTTGCCGGAACCGGTGCCATTCCGGTGGCGCTTGGTATTGTGCTCGTGCTGGGTGCCAATCTGGGCAGCGCGATGATTGCCTTTTTTGACACCCTGACTGAAAAACCGGCGGGGCGGCGTATTCCACTGGGCAATGTGATTATCCGCAGCACCGGCGTGTTATTGGTTCTGCCCTTTGTGCTTTATATCCCCCCCCTGCTCAGCGAGCTGTCGGAAAATCCGGCGCGGATGCTGGTCAATTTCCACACCGCCTTTAATATTACGCTGGCGCTGTTAATGCTGCCTTTTGTGCAGGTGATCGCCGCGCTGACAAAACGCCTGCTGCCCGACAAAGCGACCGGAGAAGATAAAAATCAGCCGCGTTATCTGGATTATACCGCCCTTGATACACCAGCCGCCGCCCTTGCCAGTGCCGAGCGGGAAACCCTGCGCATGAGCGACACCGTCTCCAGAATGCTCAGCGATACGCTGGAAGTCTTTCGCACCGATAATTCCAGTCTGGCCAGCAAAGTGCATAACCGGGATAACCGTGTGGATATCCTGTATGATTCCATTAAAAAATATCTGGCCCGCATTACCCGCGAAAGCCTCAATGATAATGAAAGCCAGCGTCATTTACAGATTATGACCTTTTCAACCAATCTTGAGCATATCGGCGATATTATTGATAAAAGCCTGCTGGAACTGGCGGATAAGAAAATCAGAAATCATCTGACTTTTTCGCGGGAGGGGTTTAGTGAAATCAACGAAGCCTACGCCCTGGTTATTGATAACCTGACACTGGCCCAGCATGTTTTCATGACCAATAACCTGAAAATGGCCCGGCAGCTCTTTCAGGGGAAGATCGACCTTCGTAAGCTTGAGGTTCAGACCTCCGAAAAACATATGCGCCGACTCCGCGAAGGGGTCAGCGAAGCCCACAGCACGACCAGCCTCCATCTTGATATTTTCCGTGATCTGCTGCGCATTCAAAGCTATCTGACAATGATTGCTTATCCAAGGCTGGAATCGGCGGGCGAGCTTTATAAATCCCGTTTAAAGAACAGCGACAGCGATTAAAGCTGACCTGTCAGACGCCGCGCACCCCAAAAATATTCTGTAATATCAAGCACTCCGCTCTCCTGATCCGTGTTTTAAAAACGGCAGCATATTAATATAGCTTAACAAGATTCCCCGTCAGGTTAACAAAACCTTAAAACGCCTTTGAAAAGGTTAACGCCATATTAACAAGAAAATTCAAGCACTTAACCCGCTGTTAACATCTTCCCTGTTATAATTAAATTATGGAAAGTTAATAAGTTTTGCTTTATTCATGCCTCCACAATACAAAATCACCCCCTGCCTCCGGGGGTGATTTTTTTTGGCGGCTGTCTTATAGAACAATACGGATCAGAAACGGTGATCATCGCCAAACAGGCGGGGTTTGCGGCGCTGGTTATTCTCTTCGTCCGGGGTATTCTCATTTGCCGCATCATAATGCGCTGTCAATTTAACGACATAATCGCGGTCCGTCCAATGACTGCCGGTACGGGTTTCAAAGCCGATATAATGCGGCGTTTCTGTCAACTCGCGGGCAATACTGGCTTTGCCGGCTTTTAACCGGATGGTCTGGCCGTTTTCCCCGTGCAGGGTTTTAAAGCCGTTTTTCTTTAACAAGGCCTGATTCTCATCACGCAAATGCTTATTTCCATGGACAGGAATAACCGCCTTGGCCGCCGTCAGTTTGGCCAGCGCGACAATTTCCTTCGCCCGACCATGGGCATGCGGATACAGCTTGTGGTCCGGGTGCCCCATCACGGTAAAACCGCGTCTTTCCAGTTC
>JBNJDW010000084.1:0-7654 GCA_051745265.1 Pseudomonadota bacterium | reverse complement strand
ACGATTACTGCCGTGAATACCGCCAGACCATTGTCGTTGATGGCCGCAATGAAACGGCAACCGGTACAGCCTGCCAGGATGAATACGGTGAATGGCATCTGACCAACAACTAATCAAATATTGATTTGAATATAGAAAAAGCCGGCTTAACCGCCGGCTTTTTTAATGCGCTAAAGATAAATTAACCTTGAATTACTTACATTCCTGGGAAATGGCGTCATGCGCATCACCGGATCCTTTAAGACTGTAAGTATCTGTGGTATCCGTGCCGCGTGAAGATGTGCCCTTAACAATCATGTCCATACCCTTGCGAATGGCCTCGGTAATGGCATTGTCATCTGCCTGATTATAGGCCCAGGCTTTTTCGCCTTCGGTTGCCAGCGTAAAATCACTGCTGCCGATTTCAACGCTGACCGTGCTGTTTGCCTTATAGGTATAACCGGTATCAATATTGATCATATTGCGGTACCCTTTGGACGGCCAGTGCGTTACATAGGCAAAAACCTCACCGCGTTGGGTATAGTTACCCTTCTTATCTGTTGGTTTACTGGACATGAAACAGACTTTTTTACCGGCCTCGTCTTCAAAAACAAACGCATTCCAGTTGCCGTAACTGCCCAGCAGCTTAGGCTCTGACGCCGCGCTGGCCTGACCATGAAACAACATGACCAGAATCACCAATAATAAACCTGTTTTGATAACGGTAGAACCTGAATAATGCAGAACTTGCATCTGACCCCATTTGATTAGATTAACATTAAAACCTTCGCTCCAGACAATAGTCTATACACAAAGATAAGCAGATAAAAGAGCTTTGCAAGCTGGAAAGATAAAAAATCGGGTATCGCCGGGCTGGTTTTTTACCATAGCAGGGCGAATAATGCTTGACTTTGCCATTGCCCTGCGTATTGTACGGGGGAACCAAATTCGGAATTTTTAAAAAGGATAAAAATCATGGCGACAAAAGGTCCACGTCAGACAGTTCTTCTGAAAAGCTCGGCAGGCACAGGCCACCAGTATTTTTCATCCAAGAACACCCGTAATACAACGGAAAAATTGAAATTGAAAAAATACGACCCGGTTGTTCGGAAGCATGTTGAATATGTTGAAGGCAAAATGAAATAATTTCACCCGGTAGAATTAACGATAGAATTGCAAAAGGCCCCTGAAAACGGGGCCTTTTTTTATTCCGGCATGGAAAAATGGTGAGGATCCTGTGGATCCGGCGCCGCATCGACTGGTTTGTCCTGCCGCGTTTCTGGCGACGGAGTGTGTTGCTGTTGCTCTTGCTGCTGCGGCTGTGATTGGGCTTCTGATTGCTGTTGTTGCGGCTCAGGCTGAGCCCCCGTATCAGCCGCTTCGCCTTCCGCCGGGCTTTTCTGGGCACTGACGTCGGAGTCTGTATCCATCGGCGGCGGTGGGATGACCCCTTCGGATTCGGCCAGTTCGGCCAGTTGCTCGTCATTGAGATACATTTCCGGCTTGACCCGTCCATAGCCTGCGAAAATAGACTGGTTACGCCCGCCCTCTTTGGCTTCATACAAACAGTCATCAGCCTTTTTCAGGGCTTCATCAACCGCGATATTCGGATCTTCGATAATGGCGCCGCCGATACTGACCGTGCAGGTCAAGAGCCCTTCCTCCGTACTGACAACAAAAGGCTCTTCGCCGATTGATTTGCGCAGACGTTCAGAAACCTGCATGGCGACCTTGGGATTAATATCCGGCAGAATGGCGACAAATTCCTCGCCGCCCTGACGGGCAACCAGATCAAAGCTGCGAAGGCGCTGAACAATACGATCGGCAAACTGTTTTAAAATCTCATCGCCGACATTATGGCCATAGGTATCATTGACCATCTTAAAATTATCAATATCCAGCATCAAAACACCGATCGGCTTTCGGCTTTCGGCAATATTGGCCAGAATACGGCCAAAATGGACGTTCAGATAACGGCGGTTGAACAATCCGGTCAGGCTGTCGGTCAAGGCCATATTCAGACTGTGCTCATAGTTAGAACGCAACCGTTCCTGATAACGTTTGCGGCGGACCTGCGTGCGGACGCGGGCCAGCAGTTCGTTCCGGTCAACCGGACGCAAAATATAATCATGTGCGCCGATTTCCAGCCCCTGGGCAATACGCTTCATATCTTCTTCCATACCGACCATCAAAATCGGCACCGAGCGTGTGCGCTCGTTCGAACGCAGATGCGACACCAGACGCAATCCGTCTTCCTGTTCCATATTCAGACTGACAGTAATCAGATCAAATTCATGCTCCTGCGCCAATGATATGGCTTGCTCCCCGCTATGGACCGGCATCACCATATCATCGTCGCGGTCAAGCGTTTCGATAAACTTATCGCTTTCAAAATCTTTATCTTCGACGATCAGGACTTTGGCTTCGGCGGCCGATTCCATCATCGCATTGCTGCCGGTATCCATGATCCCAAACTGGTTGGCGGTGGTTTCGCGAATACGCCATTCATCCACCGTCATCTTCAGACGAACGAGCGAACGGACCCGCGCCATGAGCGCCGTATCATTCAAAGGTTTACTCAGAAAATCATCCGCGCCGGATTCAAGCCCGCGGACCCGGTCCGTGGCATCGGTCAGGGCCGTCACCATAACAACGGGAATATGTGCGGTTTTGGAATTACTTTTTAGCCGCTCACAGACTTCAAAGCCATCCATGCCCGGCATCATCACATCCAGAAGGACAATATCAGGCGCATCGCGCTCGGCAATTTCCAGAGCCTCCGGCCCGTTGGTGGCGGTCAAGACATCGAAATATTCACTGCTCAGCTTGGCTTCGAGCAATTTAACATTCGGTAATATATCATCAACGACTAATACGCGTGCAGACATGTGTTCCCCAACTCAGCTTTCATTCCATCGTAACGAGCAAAGATAAAGGAATCTTTAAATCGCCCGGTTTCTTTTCATCCTAAGTGTTTTTTTATAACATTTATAAATTCTGTTACAGAGATCGGTTTGGCAATATAGTCCTCACAGCCGCGCTGGCGGATTTTTTCTTCATCCCCCTTCATCGCAAAAGCTGTCACCGCAATAACCGGGATAGCCTTGAGCGCATCATCTTTTTTCAGCATCTCTGTCACATCAAGACCGGAAATTTCCGGCAACTGAATATCCATGATAATCAGATCCGGCATATGTTCGCGGGCCATATCCATGACTTTTCGGCCATCGTTGGTCTGAACGGTCTCATACCCGTGCGCTTCCAGCAGATCCTCGAAAAGCTTCATGTTTAATTCGTTGTCTTCAACGATCAGAACTGTTTTATTTTTATTGGTCATGATTGATACTCCGCATCATTACCTTATTGTGGCACAGCTCTATACGGCTGCCAAGACCTTCCGGTCCTCTAACAACCGGTCTCGGGCAATTCCGACAAGGCCACAAGTTCCTGACGGACAGAAAACTTATCATATTCAACGACAATATCACTGATGACACCATTTTCATGGAGCCGGACACGCATTTCATAGGCCGGCATAACGGAGCTTTCCGGCGTTCCCTCGAGGGGGAAGAACGCAAGCCGGGTATCCCAGTATTTCCCGGTCAGAAGGCTTTGATCAATGCCGGGTTTATCATCATACAATTCCTTAACCCGCAATGATGACTCTGCCTGATCAATAAAAGCATTGATTTCAGAGGGCCCTTCATCATCAGTGCCATCAAACATCACGGCATGAAAGAAGCTGTTACCGGCCATGGCCTGGCGAATGGTCTCGATCGTATGATCTGCCGGGAAATAAAATCCTTTCGGCAGTCGGTGCGACATCCCCACCGGTTCACGATAATCAGCAATACCGCTGCCATCCTCCTGCCGGATTGCTTCACCACGGGTTTTTTGGTCAAGAACCCCGTCCGTATAGCCTTCAGACAAAAAATGCATCCGGTCGCCGGCTTTATCTTCCCAGGCAACAAAGTGATTGGTTACCGTAACGCTGGGACGGTCCGTATAGTAATATTCGATTTTAAAGCGATGATCGGTTGACCAGGCATCACAGACATCTTCCCATTTAAAATACATTTCGCCGCCGATTTCAGTAATGGGGCTGCCGGCATGCAGGGCGGTAAGTTTTAACCTATACAAGGCCTTATGCGGCACAATATTCCGTATAACGGCATTTTTTTCCGCTTTCTCGGCCTCCGTCTGCTCCGCATGTTCCGGTGTTTCATCAATACCGGGCGCAGCTGCTGATATGGCGTTGTTATAAATAAAGAATGCCCCTGACACGAGCAGAACAACAACGACAAAAACATATATAAGGCGGGGAAACTTCAAAATATCCATACATCCAAAGTAATGAAATACCATTATAACAGCAATTGTAAATCCATACCAACTGTTAAGTTTTTTCAAAAAAACCGGCGATTAAAAATAATCGTATTTCATAACTGGCATGGAATTCGCATAACCTAACCGTAAGTGAACAGGCTGGCCGCATAGAACCAGTAATAAAGGGTAGGGAGAAAACCATGAACAACAAGATGATCAGAAATTTTTTGCAAACCGTTAATCCGGAGCTGCTGGAACAATTTGACGATTTTTCAAGAACCGCGACCTCACCGGACGCTTTGCGCCGGACCCATGCCATGACCGTAGCCCTCTTGCAGCATGCCTATGATCTGATTGATCAGGCCGAACAGCAACTGGAATCCCAATCACAGCGCATAGAATCACTGGAAAATCTGTCGATTACCGATGAACTGACCGGTCTTCTCAACCGCCGCGGTTTTGAAAATGCTGTAAAACGTGAGCTGGAACGCCTGCACCGCGGCCAGTCAAAGGGCGGCGCCTTTGCCCTGCTGGATCTGGACGATTTCAAACTGACCAATGACAGCCATGGCCATTATGTCGGTGATTTGTGTTTAAAAATTGTTGCCACCTGCCTTAAGGACATGACCCGGACCACAGATGTTGCCGGTCGTCTGGGCGGTGATGAATTTGCCATCTATCTTGGTAATATTGACGAAGAACAGGCCAAAGCCAAGCTTGATCTGATCAATACGCATCTTAACCGCCTGATGCTCTATCATCAGGACAAAACCGTTTCGATCGGCGCCAGCCTCGGCTCTATCATGATTACGGATGATATCGATTCTTATATCACGCTCTATGATCGTGCTGATCAGATGATGTATGCGCGCAAAAGTGCCCGCAAATCACTGCCGAACTTCCAGTTCCAGCTGCGCGGCAACAGCGTCAGCCTGGCTTAACCTTAACCGGCGGCTTTGATCTTTTCTTTCGGCTTGTCAATTTTGATCTGCAGCTCTTTCAGGTGATGCGGATCAACCTCGGCAGGGGCGGCCATCATCAGATCCTCGGCCTGCTGGTTCATCGGGAAGGCAATGACCTCACGGATATTCGGCTCATCCGCCAGCAGCATAACAATCCGGTCAATACCGGGCGCAACGCCGCCATGCGGCGGTGCGCCGAAACGCATGGCATTGATCATCCCGCCAAAACGCTCTTCCAGAACCGATTTATCGTAACCGGCAATGGCAAAAGCCTTTTCCATGATGTCAGGACGGTGGTTCCGGATCGCGCCTGAGGACAGCTCAATCCCGTTACAAACGATATCATACTGGAACGCCTTGATATCGAGCGGATTTTCATTCTCCAGCGCTTCAAGCCCGCCTTGCGGCATCGAAAACGGATTATGCGAGAATTCGACTTTGCCGGTCTTGTCATCAAGCTCATACATCGGGAAATCAACAACCCAGCAGAATTTAAAGACGTTCTTTTCAAGAAGATCCATCTCCTCACCGATTTTGGTCCGGGCTTTACCGGCCATCTCAGCGGCTTTGGCTTCCATGTCACAGACAAAGAATATGGCATCACCGTCTTCCAGTTTTGCGCTCTGCTTGATCACCTCAAGCGCGCCTTCAGGAATAAATTTGGCAATCGGGCCTTTGCCGGCACCGTTTTCAATGGTCACATAACCAAGACCGGGGGCACCCTCACCCTGGGCCCAGCTGTTCAGCTTGTCAAAGAAGCTCCGCGGCCGGTCGGATACCTGCGGCGCGCGAATGGCGCGAACAACACCGCCCTTGGCAATGACGTTTTTAAAGGCTTTGAATTCAACGTCTTCACGGGCAAAAGCCTCGGTCACATCAACAATTTCCAGCGGGTTTCTAAGATCCGGCTTATCACAGCCATATTTTAACATGGCTTCACTGTAAGGAATGCGCGGGAATGGCGCCGGGGTTACATCCCAGGTTTCACCACCGAAATCCTTGAATTCTTCAAATACGCCATGCAGAACAGGCTCAATCGCGGCAAAAACATCGTCCTGTTCAACAAAAGACATCTCCATATCCAGCTGATAAAACTCACCCGGCGAACGATCGGCACGGGCATCTTCATCGCGGAAACACGGGGCGATCTGGAAGTAACGGTCAAAACCGGACATCATCAGCAATTGTTTAAACTGCTGCGGCGCCTGCGGCAACGCATAAAATTTACCGGGATGCAAACGGGCCGGCACCAGAAAGTCACGCGCCCCTTCCGGGCTGCTGGCCGTCAGGATCGGCGTTTGAAATTCACGGAATCCTTCATCGACCATGCGGCGGCGGATCGAGGAAATAACATCACAGCGCAGCGCGATATTCCGCTGCATGACCTCACGGCGCAGGTCAAGATAACGATAACGCAGGCGAGTTTCCTCACCATAGGGCTCATCACTGTTGACCTGTAACGGCAGCGTGTCGGCCCGTGACTGAACCTCCATATCTTCGACTTTCAGTTCGATCTCACCAGTGGGCAGGCGATCATTGATCGTATCATCCGTCCGCTTGACGACCGTACCGGTGACCGTGATAACCGTTTCATTGCGCAGATTTTCAAATTGCTTGAACAGTGGGCTGTCGATATTGACCACACATTGCGTTAAACCATAATGATCGCGCAGATCAACAAACAGCAACCCCCCATGGTCACGGCGGCGGTGAACCCAGCCTGAAATACGGGCGCGCTGGCCATCATCACTGGCGCGAAGTTCATTACATGTGTGCGTACGATAAGCGTGCATATTCAATTTCCTCAAAAAAATAACAGAATTGGCTGAAAAATCCCATGTAGCAGGAGTTTTGTCAAGCTTTGATGGGGGAAACCATTGCTTTTATGCCCTGCTTTTTTAGGCTTTTGTCCGCGGCGGATATAACGTATTATACTCAACATGAATATTATAACCGATACCAACGCACTTACAGAGCTTTGCCAGTCACTTGCAAAAGCTGATTACGTCACGATTGATACTGAATTCATTCGCGAGAAAACCTATTACCCGCAGCTTTGTCTGATACAGGTCGCCAATGATGATGTCGAGGCGATTATCGACCCGCTGGCCGATGGCATCGACCTCAGCCCGCTCTTCACCTTATTACAGGATGATACCGTCATCAAAGTCATTCATGGTGGCCGTCAGGATGTCGAGATTTTTTATTATCTAAGCGGTGAAATCCCCCATCCGCTGTTTGACACCCAGATCGCCGGCATGGTCTGCGGTTTTGGCGATCAGGTCGGCTATGAAGCCATGATCAACAAGATCCTCAACATCCAGATTGACAAGGGCTCCCGCTTTACCGACTGGTCTCATCGACCGCTCAGCGATAAACAGCTGGCC
>JBNJDW010000083.1:0-7678 GCA_051745265.1 Pseudomonadota bacterium | reverse complement strand
GTTATGCCTCAGTCTATAAAAACTTCCGCGAAGTCGGGGATTTCAATGAATTCCTTGGCGATTTAAAGAAAACCTATGACAAGGCGGAAAGCGTGTAAGGCCTGATCAGGCCCGGTAACGGATATTGCATCTGCCATCTGCATACCCTAGACTGATTTTAAGTTTATAACCCTCATTTTAAGGTTCCCGGAATGTCCGACGGACAAAATATAGTAGACCAGACCCCGGATGCTGCCGCCGCTATTGAAGATACCGTCAATGGCGATCAGGCGCAGGAACCCAATAATATAATCGAAATTGATGAAAGCCTGCAGGAACAAGCGGTCAGTCTGTTGCATAATACAGACTGGAGCTTGGATCCTTATGTTCTTGGTCAGTTGGGCGTTATTCTGATTGTGCTGGGCCTTGCCTTCTTTGGCAGCCGTTATTTGCGCGGTCGTTTAGACCGCAAAATAGAAACGCTTGATTTCAAGACAACGCGAAAAATCAGTATAAAAGTTATCCGTCGTTTGCCGCGTCTGGTTTTACCGGCGCTTGCGGCGGTGGCGCTTTATATTGCAGCGGCATTGAGTGATATTAACAATATGCCATCTGAACTGCTGGTCATTGGTGCCAGTTTAAGTCTGACGGTGCTGGCCATTATATTTGCGGTCTCTTTTATCCAATCACGGGTGCTGGCGCGCTGGATATCAAAACTTGCCGTGTTAATTGCAGCGCTGCATCTGCTGGGTTGGTGGGATGAAACCCTGTCCGGCTTGCAGAGCATCCGCTTTGGTTTTGGTCAAAACCAGATCAACCTGCTTGCGGTTATGAAAGGGCTGATGTTTTTTGCGATCTTCCTGTGGATCGCCCGCATTCTATCGTCCGTATTCGAAAAACAGATCAAAGCGGCTGATGAATTGACGCCTTCGCTTAAGGTCCTGTTCAGCAAGCTTCTGAAAATATCGCTGGTCTTTATTGCCATTATGTTCGGTTTGAATGCGATTGGTTTTGATATGACGACCTTTGCCCTTTTCGGGGGTGCCATTGGTGTCGGTCTTGGTTTTGGTCTGCAAAAAGTCGTCTCCAACTTTATTTCCGGTATTATCCTGTTGCTTGACCGGTCAATTAAACCAGGTGATGTTATCGCCCTTGAAGGCCCGACGGGGGAGCAGACCTTTGGCTGGGTCAATACGCTGGGCGCACGTTATGTATCTATTATCCGCCGGGACGGTAAAGAGCACCTGATCCCAAATGAAACCCTGATTACCGAGCGGGTTGAAAACTGGTCCTTCAGTAATAATGATGTCCGCATCCATATCCCGATCGGCGTTTCCTATAATACCGATGTGCGCAAAGCGCGCGAGCTGTGTATGGAAATGGTTGCTGAAGAACCGCGTATCAAAGAATTTCCCAAACCAATCTGCCATGTGACTGGATTTGGCGACAGTTCGGTTCATCTGGAGATTCGCGGCTGGATTAACGATCCTGTCAACGGGATTGGTAACGTCAAAAGCGCGGTTCTGATGGGGGTCTGGGATAAGTTTCATGAGCATGGTATCGAAATTCCATATCCACAACGTGACCTGCATATCCGTTCCATTGACAAATCCGTTCTGGATGATTTGAAAGCAGAAATCATTGCAGAGCTGAAGGGCGGTCATAAAAGCCCGGCCAAAGCAGATAAAAAACCAGCACCAAGGAAAAAGTCCGATCCGGAATAACCCCCCTTATACGGTGGCGATAATCTTATACAGAATGGCGATAAACAGCGCCAGGATCACCAAAGTCTGCAGAATGACAAAGACCAGCAACCGGTGAAACCGGCGGTCACGGCGCCGTTGCTCTTCTGATGATATAGGCGGTATTGGCGGTGGCGGCTGATCATAGAGATCATCATGTTCAGGTGCTTTTTTCATCAGGCTAACATAGCCCGTTTTTTTTGTTCTGGGAAGTCCGGTTTATGCTATACTCCGCCATCATGGAAGAATTTACAGTGACCATAGCCGAAGAAATGAACGGCGCCCGTCTGGATAAGGCGCTGGCCTATGCCCTGCCGGATTTATCCCGTGTGCGGCTTCAAAGCCTGATTGCCGAAGGTCAGGTAATCACCGACCGTAAGGCGCGTCTTTCTGCCTCTGGCAAGGTAGAGGCCGGTCAAACCTATACCATAACGGTACCAGCGGCGATTGAGGCAGACCCTGAACCGCAGGATATCCCGCTTGATATCATTTACGAAGATCGTGATCTGTTGGTTATTAACAAGGCCCCCGGCATGGTCGTTCATCCTGCCGCCGGTAATTATGACGGCACGCTGGTCAATGCGCTGTTGTTTCATTGCGGGGCGGATCTGTCAGGTATTGGCGGCGTTAAACGGCCGGGTATTGTCCATCGGCTGGATAAGGAAACGTCTGGTCTGATGGTCGTGGCCAAACATGACAAAGCCCACCAGATGCTAAGTCATCAGCTGAGCGACCGGAGCCTGACCCGTGTCTACCATGCCTTTGTATGGGGCATACCAAACCCGGGGCAGGGGGTTATAGAAACACAGATTGGCCGTCATCCGCGCGATCGCAAACGTATGGCTGTACTGCCGGCCGGTGGCCGCGATGCGGTGACTGAATATAAAATGCGCAGCCAGTATGGCACGCTTGTCAGCTGTGTGGAATGTCGGCTTAAAACCGGGCGGACCCACCAGATTCGCGTTCATATGGCCCATATAAAACATTGGCTGCTGGGTGATCCTGCTTATGGTCGTCCGTCAGCCGGCAGACATCTACGTGGCCGGATTGGTCTGGATAAAGAGCTTGCCCAATACTTACGTAATTTCCCGCGTCAGGCGCTGCACGCCGCTGAAATTGGTTTTATTCATCCCACCAGCGGTGAAGCTATGAATTTTACCGCGCCTTTCCCGTCAGATATGGCCGAACTTGAAACCCAGTTGAAAAAGATGAATTTTGACACTGGAAGATAAAGGCCAAGTTGACTAGACTTAATAGGTGTACAAAGAATCTACGAAACTTCAGCAAAGGCTTGGACAATGTCAGATCCAAATTTCCCAGATCCAAAAGACTTCGATAAACAGCAGGATGAAAATTTCAATGAAAACGCTGAAACGGGCGAAACGCCCGAGCCTGAGACCGGCTTTCCAACGCAGCCTGCGCCGGAAGAACCGGCGGTAGATAAAGACGAAGAACAGGGGCCCTTGCAAAAAATTCTACTGAATGAAGTGGACCCGGGGATGCGTCAGGTTAAGGTCGCCCTGGGATGGGATGGACCGGAGAAAACAGAAAATTACGATCTTGATCTGGATGCCTGTGTCTTTATGCTAAACCGTAATAACAGAGTGCGGGATGATAAGGATTTTATCTTTTACAATAACCTGTCCTCTGAAGATGGCTTTATCCTGCATAGCGGTGATAATAAGGACGGCCTTGGTGCCGGTGATAATGAAATCATCGATATTCAGCTTGATCAGGTATCTTTTGATGTTGAAAAATTTGTCTTCACCATTTCAATTCACAACGCGGATGAACGTTTTCAGACGTTTAAAGATATAAATTCCGGTTTTATCCGGGTTGTTAACCGCGATACAGACGAAGAAATCGCCCGGTTTGAATTGTCCGAAGAAACATCAAATACAACGGCCTTCAGGTTTGCTGAAATTGCCCGTAATGATGCTGGCGGCTGGGCTTTTAACCTGCTGCTGGAACCGCATCCGGAAGGGTTGTATGGGATTGCCCGTGATTACGGCGTCAATGTGGCAGAACCGTAAAGCCGGTTTCCTCGCCGCTGTTATTTCGCGGCGTATTTGTCTTTAATGACCTGATATACAGCGCGCATACCAATGGCGTCACCGCCAACCGGACGTCCCGGGCGGCTTGATTTACGCCAGGCCCAAGTATCAATATGCGCCCAGTTGATATCTTCATCGACAAATTTCTTTAAAAATAATGCCGCGGTAATGGACCCTGCCTGACCACCGGCGCCGGTATGGCAGATATCAGCGACCGTGCTTTTCATCATGCTGTAATACTCATCCCAGAGCGGCAGACGCCATAACGGGTCCTGTATGTCTTTTCCGGTCTTGGTAAACAGATCGGCAAGCGCGTCATTATCGGTAAAGACAGGCGGCACATCGGGGCCCAAAGCCACCCGCGCAGCGCCGGTCAATGTTGCAAAATCAATCAGCAAATCGGGTTTTTCGCTGCAGGCTTCGGCAAGCGCATCGGCAAGGACAAGCCGTCCTTCGGCATCGGTATTCTCGATTTCAACGCTGATGCCTTTACGGCTTTGTAGAATATCGCCGGGGCGGAAGGCATTGCCGCTGATGGCGTTTTCAACTGCCGGCACCAGAACCCGCAGCCGGATCGGCAGATCATTTTCCATGATCATGCGCGCCAGCCCCAGAACATGCGCCGCGCCGCCCATGTCTTTCTTCATAAGGCCCATGGAGGACCCGGGTTTTAAATTCAGCCCGCCTGTATCAAAGATAACGCCCTTGCCAACCAGCGTCACCTTTGGGGATTTTTCATCGCCCCAGGTCATGTCAAACAGGCGTGGTGCGCGGTCCGCGGCCCGGCCAACCGCATGTATCATCGGGTAATTCTGTTTTAACAGGTCATCACCGGTAATAATGCTGGTGACCCCGCCAAATTCACGGGCCAGTTCTTCACCGGCATTGACCAGTTCTTCGGGGCCCAGATCATTGGCCGGGGTGTTGACAAGATCACGGACCAGAGCTGTGGATGTAACGGCGCTTTCGGCTGTCTTTACGTCTGCCTTTGCGGGCAGCACCAGCTTTTTCGGCGCTTCGGCCTTGTCTTCTAAATAGCGGTCGAATTCATATTGGCCGAGCGCCCAGCCGATTATGGCCTGCGTGGCGTCTTGCGCGTCCAGTGTCTCATCATCAATGTAATAGGTGCCTTGCGGCAGTTTTTTGGCAAGTTCGGCATAGCGGTAGAGCTTATCGTTCGGGTCCACGCCAAGCAACACACGGTCTGTGTGCCCCTTTGTGTCCGGGATCAGGGCAAAGCTTTCTGGTTCGGCCTCAAAGCCCTGTGATGTGACGTAAGATTTTACAAAAGCATCCTGTGTCTCCAGCCAGGACTGCAATGTCTCAGTGGTAACCGGGGTTACGGGGATGGCATTCTCGGCGGATTTTACAAAAAATTTGGACATTCGATGCTCCTGATTATGATATGCTGTTTAAGGTAGAGAACGGAGGAAAAAAATTCAATGGAAAACACGGTTATCTATTTGCTGGGGCTGGCCGGTACAGGTAAATATACAATTGCCAAAGAAATCTGCCGGCAGGAAGATGTGCATCTGGTCGATAATCATCTGATCAACAATCCGGTTTTCAGCCTGATTGAACTGGATCGGAAATTGCCGGAACGGGTCTGGACCAATATAGGAACAATATGGGAAGCCGTGGTTGATACCATGCTCCATCTCTCACCGTCCGCATATAGTTTTGTGTTGACCAATGAACTCTGTGAAGAGGATCAGAATGATCTGGAATGGTTTCAACGCATTGAAAAATTTACAATTGAGCGTAACAGCCATTTCATTCCGGTCCGGCTGTCAATATCGGAAGAGGCGCTGTTGCAAAGGCGTGATACGCCCGAACGTCGGGCGCGTTTGAAAGACACTAGCCTTGAGAGGGCGCGGCGCAGCTTTCGTGAAAAACAGGTGCTGCGGGTCGAACATGACAATGTTTTGAATCTGGATGTGTCAGACATACCACCTGATGAGGCGGCACGCCTGATCATAAACCATGCACAGCAGGCTAAAAAACAGCCTGTTATTGGAAAAAAGACTTGACGGGGCAGGCGGTTTTCCCATATCTTCCAAACTCGATGGAAAGATTCTAGATTTCGCCCGGTTTACGGGCATTGTATTTGAGTATTGGAAAGGATTTTAATCATGGCAAGAAAATGCGTTATCACAGGTAAGGGCGTCATGAGCGGCAACAACGTGTCGCATGCGAAAAACAGAACACGTCGTCGTTTTCTGCCAAACCTGCAGGATGTATCTTTTTACAGCGAAGTATTAAAGCGCAAGGTTTCTTTGCGTGTAAGTGCTTCGGCTATTCGCACGGTAGAGCATAAGGGCGGTATTGATGCCTTTTTGATGAAAAGCTCTGCAGCCAAGCTTGATCCGACACTGCGCAAACTGCGCCGTGAAGTTGAGCAGGCTAAAACAGCTGCCTAAAAGGATTGCCTTTTATTGGTTTATAGCGCGCCCGTCAAAATTTAGGCGGGCGTTTGCTTTTCGGTCGGATTTAAGAATAAGACAGGGCAGATGACCAGTTATCCAAATTTTGGTTTTGAAATCACCCATCGTGCGCCGACATCGCGGGCGCGGGTTGGTCGTCTTAAAACGCCGCATGGCACCATTGATACCCCGAACTTTATTTTCTGCGGCACCAAGGCCACTGTAAAATCGGTTTTGACCAAAGATGTCAAAGAGGCCGGTACGGATATTATTCTTGCCAATACCTACCATCTGATGCTCCAACCCGGGGCTGATATTGTCGAACGTATGGGCGGGCTTCACAAGTTTATGAACTGGGACGGCCCGATGCTGACCGATAGCGGCGGGTATCAGATATTCTCGCTGGGCTATGGATCGGTATCGGATGAGGTCAAGGGCAGCGGCAACCGGTTTGAAGGCAAGGCCTTGCTGAGCATTTCCGAGGAGGGTGCGGCCTTTCGTTCCTATATTGACGGGCAAAAGGTTTATCTGACCCCGGAAAAGGTCATGGAAATTCAACGTAAACTGGGCCCTGATCTGGTCGTCCAGCTTGATGAATGCACGCCTTATCATGCAGAACGTGATTATACCGCCCGCGCCATGGCCATGAGCCGCCGCTGGGGCGAACGCTGCCTGACGGAATTTATGTCACATAATGATGGCAAGCAGGGCGTCTATGGCACTGTTTCAGGCGGGGTTTACGAGGACCTGCGTATTGAAAGTGCCCAAAGTAATGCCGAGCGGGATTATTTCGCCGTGGCCATTGCCGACTGCCTTGGTGAAACCAAAGAACATATGTACGAAGTCGTTGCCTTTACCATGCCGCATGTCCATCCCGAGCGGCCTGTCCATCTGCTGGGTATTGGTGGTATCGGTGATATCTTAACGCAGGTTCGTCAGGGCATTGATACCTTTGACTGCGTCACACCGACCCGGATTGCCCGCCATGGCTGGGCGCTGAAAAAAGGCGCCGAAAAAGAACGCATCAATCTTAGAAATGCCATGTATCGTGAAAATGCCGATCCGATTGATGAGGACTGTGACTGTCATACCTGCCAGAATTACAGCACCGCCTATCTGCATCACTTGTTCAAGGCCAAGGAATTTCTGGGCATGCAGCTGGTCACCATTCACAATATCCATACCATGAACCGGTTGATGCGCGAAGTCCGTGCGGCAATCCTGAACGATACGCTAAGCGCGCTTCATAAGGAATGGTGCCCTGATGCCAAATGCGACTGATTAGTCGTTTTCCGGTAAATTCATAAGATGCAGAATATCCTGCCGAATGGCGGCCTCATTTTCAATGACGCCATGAAAGCCCCAGGTCAGCATTTTGGACGTGTCTTTGACACCGCGCCACTGACAACACAGGTGATCGGCCTGTACGGCCAGGGCAATCTGTTCTGCGCCGGTATGAAGGATAATCTGTTCGAGTATT
>JBNJDW010000082.1:0-7811 GCA_051745265.1 Pseudomonadota bacterium | reverse complement strand
GCGCGATGCGCGGCTGAAAAGGCATCATTGACGAAAATATCGCCAAGCGCGGCCAGTTGCTCTGCAAAGGCCGGATCATTTTTTTCTTCACCGCTGTAAAAACGCAGGTTTTCACACAGTAAAATTTCGCCATTGGCCATTGTGCTGATTTCATTCACGGTGTCCGGACCAATGCAGTCATTATGAAAGCGCAGTTTCAGATCCAGTTGATGTTCTGTCAGAACAGCATTAAGCGCACTCATAACCGGTTTCAGACTGAATTCAGGGTTCTTTTCACCTTTGGGACGCCCAAAATGGGATAAAAGAACGATTTTGGCTTTTTGATCGGCCAGTTCTTTTAATGTCGGAAATATGGCGCGTATACGGCTGTCATCGGTTACCTGACCGTTTTTCATGGGAACATTCAGATCGACACGGACCAGAACGGTTTTACCTGTTATATCCTGCAGGTCATCAAGGGTTAGAAAATCATTCATCAAAAGTCTCCATTCTCGTCATCTAACTCAAATCGCTTTAAAGCGTTCCATTGATTCCAGTAATGCCTTCGCAATGCCGGGTTCGCGGCTTGAATGTCCGGCATCGGCGATCATCTCAAGATGGGCATTCGGCCATTGCTTTTTCAATTCCCAGGCGGTTCTGGGCGGGCAGATGACATCATAACGTCCCTGAACGATGGTGGTCGGGATATTCTGAAGGCGATCAACATGCCGCAATAAAGCATCATCCGGTTCAAATTTATTATGCAGGAAGTAATGCGCCTCTAACAGGGAAATTGGCAGGCTGCCTTCCGGATCATTACAGCTGTCAATCAGGGCCTTGTCTGGAATTAACGCGCAGCAGGAGGCTTCAAAACGGCTCCAGGCTATGGCGGCGCGGCCTTTGGCCTCTGGATCATCGCTGGTCAGCGCGGCATAGAAACTTTCAAGCAACTGATCTTCCGCTGTGTCCGGAAATACGGTTGAGAAAGCATCATAAGCCTCGGGAAAAAAGGCGCCCATCTGCTTCATAAACCAGTCTATTTCCGATTGGCGCATCAGGAATATGCCCCGTAACGTCAGGCTGAGACATCGTTCCGGCCAGGCTTCTGCATAGGCGAGGGCAAGGGTACTGCCCCAGGAGCCACCAAACAGATGAAACCGTTTTATATCAAGATGATCGGCTATCAAATTTATGTCAGATATGAGATGTTCTGTAGTGTTGTTTTCCAGACAGGCAAGGGGGGTGGATTGACCGCAGCCGCGCTGGTCAAACTGAATGATCCTGTAATGTTCAGGATCAAAAAAGCGCCGGACACCTGCCGATGATCCACCGCCCGGCCCGCCATGCAGGACAATAACAGGGCGTCCTTGCGGGTTTCCGGAGATTTCCCAATAAATATTATGAGTGCTGTCAGGGGCAATAAAACCGGTTTCTAAAGGTTCAATCGGCGGATAGAGCATCTTGTCTAGCTGTGTTGTCGACATTTTGGCTTAAAACCTCCAGAAAAACGGGATGGGGCAGGGTCAGAGAAGGGCCATTATAAAAAGAAATGAACCCTCTTGCACGGATTTTCTGACCATTCAGGGCTTCAAAGTCAAAATCTTTAAAATATTTGTTTTTCTTTTCGATCCTGACGGTAAAATCCGTTTTCCAGTTCTCACCAAAGTTTAAAAATATATTGCTATAGCTTTGATAAACATCAACTATTTTACCTTCCGCTATCATGAATTCACCGGTATCCTGAAATGCATTGGCCGGTTTTATAAATCCGGGTTTTGCCCAAAGGCAGCCGGCATTCTTATGTCTGGCTTCTTTTTCAGCCTGAAATAAATCGGGCATGTGATCAAGCTGTTTGAAATTTCGCGGGTACACAACGGCAAGACCGGCCTTGACCAGTTTTCTTTGCAGATCGGGGGCCGTTACCAGAGTTTCACCATAGCGGTCAGTTTCGCCATCCAATTCAGCCTGGGGGATGTTTTTTAGGAAACCCTCGGCACTGGCGTTACAATGCGGGGGAATGAAAATGTCACGAAAGGCCGGAATATCGGTAGCCGCCTTAGCGGCGCTACTGATCATCAGCAAAAACAGACATAAAAAAAAGTGGTAAGGCGTCATAGCCTTACCACTTAGCATAGCTTTAGGGTTTAGAAAAGCGAAACGCTGTCGATGTTGGCGTCTTTCATCTTTGCCAGCATGGAATCCCTGATTTTATCCAAGGCCCGCTGTTCAAGCTGGCGGACACGTTCCTTGCTGATCCCAAGTTCTTTACCAAGGGTTTCAAGGGTTACCGTATCCTCGCCAAGACGGCGTTCCTTAATGATTGTCTGTTCACGCTGGTTCAACTGCCCGACCGCATCAGATAACCATTTCGAGCGGGTTTCGCTGTTGCGCATACCGACGACGATATCCTCAGGGTTGGGATCTTCCGCTTCAAGGAAGTCGATCCATTCGTTTTCAGTCTCACCGGTAATGGTATTGTTCAGTGACTGATCACCGGACATCATACGCATTTCCATTTTACGGACTTCTTTTCTTTTAACGCCAAGTTCATTGGCGATTTGCTGGATACCGTCTTCATCAAGATTATCCTTTACGGCCTGACCTTCGATCTGGGCCCGCAGGCGACGCAGATTAAAGAACAAGGATTTTTGTGCGGCCGTTGTTCCTGTGCGGACAATCGACCAGTTTCTGAGGACATAATCCTGAATAGACGCCCGGATCCACCAGGTCGCATAGGTTGAAAAACGGTTTTCACGGGCCGGTTCAAACCTTGCCGCGGCCTCCATCAGACCTATATTACCTTCCTGGATCAGATCACCCAGCGGCAGGCCATAGCTTTTGAACTTGCTGGCGATCGAAACCACAAGACGGGTATAAGACCGAACGAGTTCGTGCAGCGCCCGCTCATCACCTTGCTCACGCCATTTACGGGCGAGCTCAAGTTCGTGATCACGTTCCAGCAAAGGCTCCTTCATAGAGCTGCCGATATATTTCAAGTTTGCGCGTTGTGTTTGGTTGTCGTCTATATGTGACATTACCAAGCTCCTTTCTCCACAAGTACTCTCATCAATTCTTATTACGTAAGAACATTCGTGATGCACTCGAAAAAGTTACATTTCATTCAATAAAACAAACGAGATTCTTGAAAAAAAGTTCACGCGGAATATATATCTATGATTTGGCCGTTCGCGGTCATCTGCGTACACAGCAGCGGACCGCCGTGGCAGGCCCCGCCATCAAGGCTGATGGTGGCATCATTGATCAACACCCCTTTGTTTTCGGGGTCATAGCCGCGAATAACAAATCTGAAAGGATCATAAGGCCGGTCGATAGTGTCAAATTTATGTGCACCCCACCAGAAACTATCCTGTTGCGTTCGTAAAGGACGGTTCTGGTCAAGCCCGGCATGGACAAAAAGCAGACGGTTGTCAGTATCCCGGTTATGGCTGTGGGCGGCACGTTTCAAAGACTGATAAAACTGATCATGACCTGTTCGGGCCCGAAGTTTGGTCCGCAGATCATTTGTCCAGCGTGTGATGGCATTTATACCGCCGCGGCAGGCGGCCAGCCCTTCGGCACCGGTTGTGCCATAATGGTTTAAAATGCCTTCGATATTCTGGGACAGCAGCCATTGAAGAACATTATAAGGCCGATTGGCAAATTGTAACTGGAGCAGTTTCTGCCACATTTCTTCATTAACCCCGCGCAGAAAGACAACATCATTTCCATCAATGCTGAATTCATTCATTGCGGCTTGTTTAAATAAAATCAGGCTGTCAATAACGTCAGGATTACCTTGCGGACCTGCCGAGCCCAGATAGTTGCCAAGATAGACAATCTTGTCACCGGGCTGAAAATTCTGCCAGATCAGCATATGCAGGGAATTCAGCCGGGCCGTCTGGCCATGCAGCGCTGATATAACCCAGAGTCTGGATGGATTTCCTAATTCTGCGAAGCAGGAGCGTTGTAGAGTCATGTAATGTTTTTTTCTTGGTGAACCCCAATCTTTTATAATGATAACAAAGATTTAGAGAGAATGCACGCAAAAAACGAATCGAAGCGTTAAAATGAGGGGATAAAATGCAAATATATAGGCCGGGGACAAAAAAAAGCGCCGACAAATGTCAGCGCTTTTTTTTAATCTTGTTTTATATTAAGCAACCTTGGTCAGAACTTTTTCAAGTTTTTCAGCGGCTTTCTTTTCATCAATCATTTCAATGGCAGCGACTTCACGGGCCAAACGCTCAAGCGCGGCCTGATAAATCTGACGTTCGCTATAGGATTGTTCGCCTTGATCCTCGGTACGGCGCAGGTCACGAAGGACTTCAGCAATAGAAACAGGGTCGCCGGAATTGATCTTTGTTTCATATTCCTGCGCCCGGCGGCTCCACATTGTGCGGCGGACCTTGGATTTCCCCTGCAGGGTGACAAGGGCATCTTTCAAACGGTCTTTGGAGGTTAGCTTGCGCAGGCCGGAATCCTTGATTTTGTTCATCGGCAGTTTAAGACGCATGCGGTCTTTTTCAAAGGAAATGGTATATAAAGTAACGTCAATACCAGCAATGCTCTGGGTTTCAACGCCTTCGACTTGTCCAACGCCATGGGCTGGGTATACTACGAAATCACCTGTGTTAAATTCCATGTCCTGCTTTTTGACCATTTTATAAATTTCCTCGTTTTAAACTTGTTTCTTCGGCCCTTGTTGAAAGGGGCTCTTTCAGCGATTTAACCGAAGTTAACAGTAATTTAGCACTTTTTTCGTAAAATTGCAATTCTTTTTACAAAGCAGGTCAAATAAAGATAGACAGACGGGCAAAGATAGTTTAATCACCTTCGCCCGGTTCGGGGCTGAACAGATCCATTTTATCGGGTTTGTCCTTAAATTCCTCTGCTGTGGGCAGGGGCTCTTTTTTGCGGGTAATATTGGGCCAGGTTTCGGAATAGTCGCGATTGAGCTCCAGAACGTCTTCGGCCCTTGGGTCTATGTCCGAGACAATCGCATCAATCGGGCATTCCGGTTCACAAACGCCGCAGTCAATACATTCATCCGGATTGATAACCAGCATGTTTTCTCCCTCATAGAAACAATCGACAGGGCAGACTTCGACACAATCTGTGTATTTACATTTGATGCAGTCTTCCAAAACAACGTAAGTCATGGGGGATCCTTTGGTTAAAGGGATTAGATATCTGAAACCAGGCTTGATTTCAACAAAAAAGCCCCCGGGCGGCTGGGGCTTTTCTGTATTACATGTTTAACCAGTCTTAAGAGGCTGCGACTTGTTCGCCGTTATCGTCGCCGCCAGATGTATCGTCATCATCTTTTTCTTCTTTGGCTTTTTTCTCTTCAGCCTTTTTCTTTTTAGAGGCTTTCGTCGCCTTGATGTATTCAGGCTGTGAATTATTTTTCACGCAGTCTGCGGTTACTTTTACCGTTTCGATATCTTCCGTTCCTGGAATTTCGAACATGGTATCAAGCAGCAGATTCTCGAGAATAGAGCGCAAGCCCCGGGCACCGGTTTTACGCTCAATCGCCCGGATGGCAATTTGTTTAAGTCCGCCTTCGGTAAACTCGAGCTTCACATCTTCCATTTCGAACAGACGCTGATACTGTTTGACCAAAGCATTTTTCGGTTCAGTCAGGATAGTGATCAGGGCATCTTCGTCCAGATCCTCCAGCGTGGCGAGAACAGGCACACGCCCAACGAATTCAGGGATCAGACCGAATTTCAGCAGATCTTCCGGTTCGACTTCGGCGAGAATATCACCTTGACGGCGATCATCAATTGATTTGATATCCGCCCCGAAACCAACTTTTGATTCGTGCCCGCGCTGAGAGATAACTTTCTCAAGCCCGGCAAAAGCACCACCGCAGATAAACAGGATATTTGTTGTATCCACCTGCAGGAATTCCTGTTGCGGATGTTTGCGCCCACCTTGCGGCGGCACACTGGCAACGGTTCCTTCCATCAGTTTCAACAAGGCCTGCTGAACGCCTTCACCTGAAACATCGCGGGTGATAGACGGGTTATCTGATTTACGGCTGACTTTATCAATTTCATCAATGTAAACGATACCGCGCTGGGCATGTTCAACATTATAGTCAGACGACTGAAGCAGTTTCAGAACGATGTTTTCAACATCTTCACCAACATAACCGGCCTCGGTCAATGTCGTGGCATCGGCCATGGTGAAGGGCACATCAATGATCCGTGCCAGAGTCTGGGCCAGCAGTGTTTTACCACAACCGGTCGGCCCGATCAGCAGGATGTTTGATTTGGCCAGTTCTATTTCAGAACCTCTGGCGCCTTCTTCAAGCCGTTTGTAATGGTTATGCACAGCAACCGACAACACCCGTTTGGCCCGTTTTTGTCCGATGACATAGTCATCAAGGACGGCCATGATTTCCTGCGGTGTCGGGATACGATCGCCCGTGTCCACCAGCTGGGTTTTATCCTCTTCCTGAATAATGTCATTACAAAGCTCGACACATTCATTGCAGATGAAGACATTCGGCCCTGCTATTAGTTTTCTTACTTCATGCTGGCTCTTGCCGCAAAAAGAGCAGTATAGCGTATTTTTTGAGTCGCCTGTTCCGGATGACTTGCTCATAAGGCATCTTTCCTTTCTTATTGTCCACGTGGGAGAACCACATCAAATGAATATGCGGAGAAGACCCCGTCATTATTTTCAGTGGCGATACCACAACTCCTTTAGTTAGAATAGACCACTGTCTTGCAAATGCCAACCGTTGACATTCAAATAATACAAATTAATTATCAGGGGATAAAATTTTACAGACAGGACCATTTTATGAGTACCGAAACCAAGCCTTTACCCGTACCGTCAATTGAAGAATTACTGGAAATATTTGAATTGATGGATGATTGGGAAGACCGTTACCGTTATTTAATCGAGCTGGGCGGCAAACTGCCGCCAATGCCCGAAGCCTTTAAAACGGCGGAGACCAAGGTGGAAGGCTGCACAAGTCAGGTCTGGATGGTAATGCAGGACAGCCAGAACGGCCGGATAGATTTCCTTGCTGATAGCGATGCCCATATTGTAAGAGGCTTGATAGCTGTTTTATTTTCAATCTACCAAAATCAACCGATCGAATCTGCGCCAAGCATTGATATTGAGGGCTATTTTGAAAAATTGGGCCTAAGCGGACATATCAGCCCGAACCGTCGCAACGGATTCTTTGCCATGGTTGGGCGGTTGCAACAGTTATCGTTCTCCAGGTGACGGGGCGCTTCTTTCAAAAACCATTGATTCCTGAATGAATTTATAGGTACTGCTGTATTGTGGTTGGTCGGCAGAGTAATGATTTTTCAGGATAAGAAGGCTTTGATGCCCTTTCATAAATTGAATGAAAAAGGCTTTAACATCCTGCTCCTCTTCACCAAGCTGAAAACCTGTCATACTGCCGAGTAATACGTCCTGCCCCAGATCTTGTACACTTATGGCCCGGTTGCGGAGGTTTAATTCCTCAGAAATACGGTTTAGTTCATCTTCAATATCAGTCTTTTCCATGTCATTAAAGAATTGTTCTTCAGGATAGATGCAGTGGCCTGAAAAATAAAAATGTATTTTTTTATCAAGTGACCGGACATGATATTCAACTTTTTCACCGACTTCGCCATAGCCCGGGTTTTTAACAAGCTTTGTTGGCAGTTCCGTATCCCCCCAAACTGGATATCTGCGCGGTGGTTCGGGTAACTGAAAACTGAACTCACATTCTTCGTTGGAATAGCGATAGGGTTCATTCAATGAGATTTTGGGGGCATCGCTCCCTTCCTGCGCCTGTGCGGTCACAGCATAGGCACAAAGTG
>JBNJDW010000081.1:0-7852 GCA_051745265.1 Pseudomonadota bacterium | reverse complement strand
AGATGCCTGCGATAAGCTGCGCTATGAGGCGATTCAGGATGAAAATCTGATCAAGGATGATCCCGATCTTAAAATTCGTCTGGCGTTTGACCCCGAGGTCCGTACCGTGACCGTGACGGATAACGGCGTCGGCATGACCAAAGAGGAATTGATCGAAAATCTGGGCACCATTGCCCATTCCGGGACCTCCCGTCTGGTCGAACAACTCAAAGACAGCAAGGGGGATAAAGAAAAACTCAGCCTGATTGGTCAATTCGGCGTTGGTTTTTATTCGGCCTTTATGGTTGCGGACAAGGTCATTGTCAAAACCCGCAAAGCCGGTGGTGACAAAGCCTATGAATGGGTATCCGATGGCCGGGGCAGCTATACAATTGATGAAACGCTGATGGATCACAGAGGCACCGAAATTGTGCTGCACCTTAAAGACGATGCCGGTGAATTCCTGCTCGAAGAACGTTTAAAACAGGTCGTTAAAAAATATTCCGACCATATCAGTTTCCCGATTGTGCTGGGTGAAGGCGAAGATGCGCCGCAGCTGAATTCCGGATCGGCCCTGTGGATGCGGCCCAAATCCGAAATTACCGAACAGCAATATACCGAATTCTATCACCATGTCAGCAGCGGCGGCATGGCCATTGATGAGCCGCTTTACCGCCTGCACTGGAAGGCGGAAGGGGCGATTGAATATACCAATCTTTTGTTTATTCCCGGTATGAAGCCGTATGACCTGTATGATCCAAAACGCCATCACGGTGTGAAGCTGTACGTTAAGCGGGTCTATATTACCGATGGTGTCGAAGGTCTGGTGCCGCCGTTCCTGCGCTTTATCAGAGGTGTTGTGGACAGCGAAGACCTGCCGCTGAATATCAGCCGCGAGATGCTGCAGTTGAATCCGGTTGTTGCCAAAATCGGTTCGGCGATTACCAAACGGGTTCTGGGTGACCTGAAAAATATGGCGCAGGATAATCCGGCCCTGTTTGCCGATATCTGGGCGCAATATGGTCCGGTGATCAAAGAGGGGCTGTATGATGCCTCCCAATACCGTGATCAGTTGAACGAGGTCGTGCGTTTCCATTCAACGCGCGGGGATGATCTGGTCAGTTTTCAGGACTATATCGATAATATGAAAGAGGGGCAGGAGCATATTTACTACCTGTCTGCCGCCGATCTTGATACGGCCAAAAACAGTCCGCAACTGGAAGGTTTCCGGGCCAAAGGGATCGAAGTTCTGTTTATGACCGATACGATTGATGAATTCTGGATCCCGATTGCCAATGATTTTCAGGGCAAAAGCTTTAAATCCGTTACCCGCGGCGCGGCAGAGCTGTCAAAAATCAAGTCCGATGAAAAAGAAGACAGCAAGGACGAAAAAGCGGATGAAGATCAACCCGATATTTCAGGCCTGCTCGCCAAATTAAAGACCATTCTGGGCGAAGAAATCAAGGATGTCACCCTGTCTGAACGGCTGACCGACAGCCCGGTCTGTCTGGTTGCCGATGAAGGCGGCGCCGATATGCATATCGAACGCATGCTTAAGAAATCGCAAGGCTATGAAGAGCTGTCCAAACGGGTGCTCGAGGTCAATGCCAAACATCCGGTGATCCTGAAATTACAGGATATGGTCGCCAATGATGATCAGGACAGTATTGATGATGCCGCCTGGCTGTTACTGGATCAGGCGCGGATTATCGAAGGTGAACCTTTACCTGATCCGGCCGGTTTTGCCCGCCGTATGGCCAAAATGATGGAACTGGGATTGATCAAAGCCGTTTAAGCCGACGGTGATTTCAGCCCGGTGGTTTCAGATTTGCGTCTGAAAACCTGATACTGGCTTTTGTCGGAATCACGGCTGCCCTTGTAATCTTTTGGCTGCGCCCCTGAGACCTGATTAAACGGCAGGTCAGGGGTGTTGCCGCCGGTGCCGATATAGACGGCCTTGATCTGTGTGGCTTTGGCCTCTACCTGCTGGCTGAGATGATCAATAATATGTTGCCAGTCATCACCGGTCAGTCGGTTTTTCTGACTTTCAAGGCTATCAAGCACAAGATCGTCTTCTGTACTCAGCCAGGCCCAGCTTTGGCCGATGATGTTGCCTTTGCGGTCTTCAACAACGTAAAATCCGCCGTTTTCTGATATATAGCCATGGCGGGCGCAGTGCTCGCCGATACTGCCGATGCTTTGGCAGCAGCTGGTCATTTCGCCCAGAACCAAACCCCGGTAATCATTATCATCAAGCTTGCGGTAGGTCAGCCCGTTTGGCAGCGTAAAGCTGATATCCGGAATCCGGCTGGGCTGCGGCGTCTGGTTGACAAGCTCAAGCGCTTTATTAAAGGCGCTTTCTTCCTTGGCGTAACGCAGGAACAGACCGGACAGAGGCCGGTTTTTATTTGAAAATCGATAGGCAGACCGGGAAATCGTTCTTAAGGTTTCCCGATATTGCCAGTTGGTCATATCCCGGCTGCGATGGGGACGTGGTAAAAGATAAGCAAATTTAAGCAAGCGCGCCATTTTGGGACCATGACGGACGCTGGCCCCGCCCCAGGCCTGAAAATCAACATCCCGTGTATTCTGTGTCGGCAGTTTGACCATATGCAGAACGTCATGCAAAGGCTGTTTGCCGGGCTGGCCCCATTTTTCAAGGTATTTTAAGGCCCGGTCTTCGGTTTTAAACAGGACAGCGCTGGCAAAGGCCAGTTCGGCGGCCTGTTGTGTCCATAGACCTTCGCGCTTTAAGATCGTATCCAAGGCCTTGAAACATTTCTGTGTCGCCTTGTCTTTAAACAGGGTAGGGGCATGATGCAGGCAGTCTGTGGGCGGCGGCGCGCCGGCGGTTTTGGCCCATTTCTTTATTTTGCCGATGGTTGCCTGATCATCTTGTGACAGAGCGTCTGTTTCTACACCTTTTTGGAGGAAATAAAAGGCTGTCTCATAATGTTTGTTTTCCAGGGCGGCTTCCAGAGCCTCGCTACCGACAGTGTTCAGGTCAGCGCCATGTTTAACCAGAAGGTCAATGGTCCGGGTATGCCCGGCATAGGCCGTCCAGACAAGGGCACTGTTTTTAAGTGCGGCCTGATCGGCGCCGTTGTTGAGGAGGAATGTGGTAAGTTCTGTATGATCATTACCGGCGGCGCAGTTGAGCGCCAAACCGTATCTATTGCCCGCGGAGTCATTTTCCAAACAGTCTTTAACCGCGTCGATATGGCCGCTTGTGGCATGATAGGCCAGGCGTTCATCGCTGTCTTCGGGGATGTTTTTGGCAAAACCGGTTGATTGCGGCAGCTGTGCGAAACCGGCAATAATATCATCATAGCTGCGTTTCTTGCTGTTTTGAGCGGCCTTCAGCTGTTTGACCAGCGTATCTACATGATCGGCGCCCTGCGCCGCTGCCGCTGTCAATCTGTCGACTGAAACCTCTTCGCCTGCCTGATGCAGCCGTGCAGCCAGCCCGGGCAGTTTTTTTTGGAGCTGTCCATAATCCGCCTGATCTTTAACGCGGTCCAGGGCCTCCTCTGCGGCATATATATAAGGCGGCTTTTTGTTCTCTATTGTCATGGATAACTCCTGAATAAAAAAATTACCACAGGGGCGGTTTTATGTCAAATGCTAACTGAATGGTAATCAATTTTATTTAAAATTAAAAAGAAAAGGGGTGGGATCATGAAAAACAAAAATAAACATGAAAATAAGAACAAAAGACAACGCGCACAGGCCATTTTCTTCTTTGTCGTTATGGTCGCGGTATCATCTTTGGCCTTTCACGATCGAAGCTATGCAGAATCAGAAGATCAGAATGTCGTTATGCGCCTTTCTTCTGCTTTGGTCAATACAGCGGCGACCGGTGTTGATAAATCCGTACGACTGTTGGTGGGCGACCAGAAAATCGCCGGGGAGGCCTTGGCCCGTTTCAAACATGAAAATCCGGAACATACAGAGCTGTCATCATTGCTGGATAAAAAGCTGGATGCCTGTCCGCCTTTGCCGCAGGTCGAGCTTTATTGTATGTCCTATGATTATCGGACAAAAGATATGAATTCAGCCTCCTTACAGAATGCGGCCATGTTGGTGAATGACAGGTCGGAATCGCATGGCTTACAGGGCTGTTATCAAAAGAAAACCCGGACAATGCGTCTGTGCCTGTTTGAACCCAAGCCGTCAAAACCGATAAGACAGCAAAATCTGTAAGCGCGTTGAGACTAAAAGGCTGATCGGAGAGCTGATGAGCTGACGGGTATCCCGATGGCAATAACAGAGCATGAGGCAGCCGAAAAAAGGGAAGTTATAAGGTTTTAGAAATCTAGCAGGCCATTCAATCTGCTTGTAAGAGCGCGAATGTTTTTATATATTCAGGGTATGAAAAAGCTCTTTTCAATGTTTTTGGCTTTGCTGCTGTTTATGTCAGCTTTTGCACCATGGTTGCCTCATGGGTCTGTTCATGCGTTACACGACCATCAAGCCGAGCACCATAGTTCAGAAAACCACAGCCACAGCCATGAGGTGCATAGCCACAGCACAGAAACTGAAAAGGCAGCCCATCACCCGATACGTTTTGATGTCGTAACATATTTTAATGATTTCCTGCATGTTGATCTGCAAAGCCCGGCGCAAATTGTTCTAAAAGCCCCAGTGCTGGATGCGCAGGATATTGATTATGCACCGGTTGCGGTTATTAATACTATACCGCGATATGAACTGGCTTTTATCCAGCGTCGCGCGTTTACTGATATGCGACGAATAAGGCCGGATAAAATCCCGCTTTATCTCTCAACACAGCGCCTACGGATTTAGGAATCTCCTGATCCGAGGCTTTTCAAGCCTCCATTTTACTTTTGAACAGAACTCTTCAAAAATGGAGAAGATTTACTATGAAGTTTTTATATTTTGAGACGGCACAAGACCGCCTTTACGCTTGTATAGGTTTGGCCTTGATGTTGATTGGACTATTCGGAATTATTCCGGAGGCCTGGGCGCATGGTGTGACCGTGGGTGATAAGGGCTATATTCAGGAAACAACGGGCGTCCATTCCATCCCGTTTATTTATCTAGGCGCAAAACACATGATGACGGGGTATGATCATTTGTTGTTTCTGCTTGGTGTCATTTTCTTTCTCTACCGTCTGAAAGATGTCGCAATTTATGTGACCCTGTTTGCAGTTGGTCATGTGATTACATTGCTTTCAGGTGTGTTGATGGAAATTAATATCAGCGCCTACATCATTGATGCCATTATTGGCTTTTCAGTGGTTTATAAGGCATTGGATAATATGGGCGCATATCAGCGCTGGTTTGGGTTTCAACCGAATACCAAGGTTGCGACTTTCCTGTTTGGTCTGATGCATGGTTTTGGCCTTGCAACAAAGATTCTGGAATATGAATTATCTCCGGATGGTCTTGTTGCCAATCTGATCTTCTTCAATATCGGCGTGGAAATTGGTCAAATTCTGGCTCTTGTGGCTATTTTGATTTTGATCAGTTATTGGCGTAAATCCGGCCGTTTTATGAAGCAAGCCTATCATGCCAACGCTTTCATAATGATGTTAGGTTTTCTGCTGATGGGATATCAGATTACAGGCTATATCGTTCAATAAATTCAACCCTTTAAGATAAGGAAAATAATCATGTATAATTCAAACATACCTTCTGATACAGAAGTGCCCTCTACGGTAAAATTGGTCAAATCAACGATACTAGCAGCAGTCGTTGCGGGCGTTTTATTGGTGACGGTGGTCATGCCAGCTGAATATGGCATTGATCCGACGGGCATCGGCAAGGCCCTGGGTCTTAAACGTATGGGAGAAATTAAGGATTCTCTGGCTCATGAAGCGGAGGAAGATGCGCTCAAAGAGGCCGAGGCTGTTGCCACGGTTGAGCCAGAACCGCAAATCGTGACAGAAGACGTTTCTATTCAAAGCCATGAAATGACATTCACGCTCGCCCCTGATGAAGGTACCGAAGTGAAGGTTACGATGGCAAAGGGTGCAAAGGTTGAATATGTATGGGAAACTGATGGTGGAAAAGCCAATTTCGATGTCCACGGCAACTCAAAAGAGTTCAAAATTGACTACCATAATTATTATAAAGGCTCTGATGTGAAGCGTGAAGGCACTCTTGAGGCTGCTTTTAACGGTGGTCACGGGTGGTTTTGGCGCAATCGTACCAAAGAGCCGTTGGCGATTACCATCAAAACCAATGGTGAATATACCGAGATTAAACGCTACTAAGCTAAATGGTCGTGGATAAAAAAACTGGAGCTGGCAGGGCGTGTTGCGGCCCTGCCGCTTGTTTTAAATATGGCGGGTGGTTATAGGGCACTAACCGGTCTGTTTTTATTCGCACAGGATCAGATTGGGCTCGGGCAGCATTTCTTCTTCATACATTTCGATTTCATCATCGCTGAAGCCGAAGTGGTAGCCGATTTCCTGTAAAATGATACGGTTTAACAGGGCCTGAAAATCCTCACCGGTTTCACACCAGGCATCGAGGATCGGACGGCGATACAAGTACAGCACATCCTGCTTACGTACAGAAGACGTACGGTTCAAGGCCGACGGGCCCGAGGTTTGATAAACGCCGAAAATGTCGTACAGATTATCAAGGTCGAGCTCAGCTACGATAAAATCATCCGGGAAATCTTCGACTTCAATGCGCAGTTTGCCAGTGTATCTCTCAAGACCATCTGGCAGACTGTCAACGATTTCTTCCGCAATGGTCAGTAGGTCTTCGATAGCAGGTGGGTTGGTGTACCCCATCATAATGGTTTGACTTTGCAAGGCTTTCCCCCAAGAATTGGAAGCATGGAATAGAATGTACGTTTAGTATAACGAATCGGGAGATTAAAATAAATGCCTAAAAAGCTTTCTCGTCAAGAAATAGTCGAAGAACTTGAAAATTTATCCGGCTGGCAGGAGGTCGACGGTCGCGAAGCGATCTCCAAAAGCTTCACGTTCAAGGATTTCAATGCCGCTTTTGGCTTTATGAGCCGGGCGGCGTTGAAGGCCGAACAGATGAACCATCATCCGGAATGGTTTAATGTTTATAATAAGGTCGAAGTCACATTGGCCACCCATGATGCCGGCGGCGTTACGACGCTGGATATTGATATGGCCAAAGCCATGGATAAATATGCCTATTGAGCCTTTGTTTATTTAGGGGCCAGCCGCAGCGCACCGTCAAGGCGGATGGTTTCACCGTTAATCATCGCGTTTTCACAGATATGTAAGGCCAGACGGGCAAATTCATCGGCCTTGCCAAGGCGGCGGGGGAACAGCATGGTTTCTTTCAGACTGTCCTGTACGTGTTCAGGCATGGCGGAAATCATCGGGGTTTCCATGATCCCGGGGGCGATGCTGACAACACGGATGCCGAATTTAGCAAATTCACGGGCGATCGGCAGGGTCATGCCGACAACCCCGCCTTTGGACGCGGCATAGGCGGCCTGCCCGATCTGTCCTTCGAAAGCCGCGACCGAGGCGGTATTGATGACAACGCCGCGCTCCCCATCTGCGTTCAGTTCATCAGCCTTGCTCATCCGTTCAGCGGTCAGGCGCAGGATGTTGAAAGAGCCGATCAGATTGATTTTGACGGTTTTTTCAAATAAATCCAGCGGATGCGGTTCTTCGCGGCCCAAAACCCGGGCGCCGGGACAGATGCCGGCACAATTAACGACAATGCGCGGCGTGCCCTGTTCGGCTTCAATCTTATCAAGTACAGCACGTACAGCCGCTTCGTCAGGGACATCGCACTGATATCCGATGCCGCCAAGCTCTTCGGCCTTGGCGCTCACGCTATCAGACAGATCAATCAGCACGATTTTGGCGCCGGCTGATTTTAAGGCCGCTGCCGTTGCAGCCCCCAT
>JBNJDW010000080.1:0-7882 GCA_051745265.1 Pseudomonadota bacterium | reverse complement strand
ATGGCCTTCTACATGCAGTTTGTCAAACTTTTGACATTCAAAGGCAAGACCAAAGGTCAGCAACGGTAATCCCGCCTTTTTATAACCGGCAATCGTTCGATCATAAAAGCCCGCACCATAGCCGATCCGGTGACACCGGGCATCAAAACCGACCAGTGGTACCAATAATATCTCGGGCTGCATTTCCGGCCGGGTCTTATCGGGCTCCCGAATGCCAAACGGCCCGGGCACGAGGGCCTCTTCCCGCTCAAAGCGCCGAAAGACCAAGGGCACGCCCGCACCCGCCGTTACAACAGGCAATCCGGTTTGATACCCCCGCCCCCGCAAATCAGCCAAGACAGGCAAACAATCGACCTCGCCGCGAATGGCCGCATAACCGGCAATCTTGCGCCCCATCTGAGGGATAAGTAAGTCTTTGAGCGTCGTCTGGATAGCATCCTGCGCCATAAGGCGCGCGGTATCAGACAGCGCCTGCCGGGCTTCTAAAGCCTTGGAACGGTCTTCTGCTTTATAAGGGGGTAAAGAGGTTTTAGACATTCAGCGCCTGTCAATCGGGCCAGAAAAAAGAAAATAATATAAAAATGGAAGTCGCCGCATGACCGCTGACGTTTCAGTATCCGCTGGGGCCCTGTTGTACAGGTGGGCGCCGAAAATAACCGAACCACGATCCGGCCAGTGTCAGCTCCCTAGCGAAAAAGCATCGGCCTCTGCGATAAGGACGTCTGGCGCATCACGCAGCAACTTCCTTAATCAATCTAGAGCGCTTCTACCCGTGCGGCAAGTGTATTCACACGATCCGCCAGATGTTGCAGCACTTTTAAGCTGGCCTTGCCATCTGCGGTCTTTTCAAAATCTACAGATTCAGCCGTCATTGGCGGTTGCGCCTTTTGCTGTGCCAGTTCTGCTTCATATTCTGCTTCAAGCTCGGCACGAATTTCTTTGCGCAGATCATCGGAAAGTTTCTTAACATCAACGTTATCCGAAACCTGGCCTTCGCGTGTTTCGAACAACTCATCAGCGACAACCAAAAGGGTCAGTATCTGTAAATGAGAATCATTATAGGCGGCACCCGTTTGGGAAATATGACCGATGCGCTCATCCAGATAACCGGCAAGGTCGATAATACGACCTTCCTGCCCACTGTCGCAGGCAATATCATAATGGCGGCCATTGATTGTAATCGTAACTTCAGCCATGACCTACTCCTCTGTCAGTAACGTTTCCAGCCGCTTAATGGTCGAATCCAGTTTGCCGGCGATGTTTTTGTTCAGTTTTTTCTCTTCTTCAGAAATACCAAATAATTCAGCCTGATTACGACTGCCTTTTTCGACCCTTTGATCAATTGTATTTTCGAGCCGTGAAATCGAATCATTCAGATCTTGTAATGCAGCTTTTAGCGACTGGGACATAACCCGACCTCATTCAAATAAAATTTAATACTAAGATAGAGTTACAATAAAAAACTTAATGCCCAAGGTCAAGAATAGACCTTGGGCATTTATAAAAATATTCCCTTTAAGGAGATCAATGATTATTTACGGCGTCTTTTTAACCGTGGTGTGTCTGATTTCTTTGAAGACTGCTGCAATGTGCATACATTGGTTCTGTTCAGGACATCGCCCCAATCAAGCTGGCTTTTCTGATTAATCGGAACCTGCGACCATAAAGCCTTCATATCGCTAATCCGTCCGGCCCATAATTCCGGGTCAAACAAAGTCGAGAGCTGTTTACGGTGCCCGATCACATCAAGCATGGTCATACCGGAATCATCTTTTTTCAATAAGTCTTCTACGGCAAATCCTTCGCCGGATTTCTTGGCCACTTTAATCAGCTTGTCCAGATGACCGTTTTTAATCGCCATTTCAAAAATAGGCTTCTTGGCACAGCCGCTGATTTGGCGCATATGCTGCATTTTGATCGACTGCTTGTTTTTAGCCAGACGTTCCATCAGGTCATCAATATTATCCCAGACCGTATCAAGCGATAAAGGAAATACCTTGGCATCGCCTTCAATCGCAATCGGCTGCGTTAAATCTTTGATGTTTTTAACATCATCAACATTGAAAACATCACCGTAGGTCAGGTTTTCCGCTTTATTCAGCAGACGCGCAAATTCATCATGGCCAAGATCGCTTTTTTCCATTGGCAGTAAATGTTCCCAAAGCTCAACCATTGAGGATAAGCGCCCGGCCCAGAATTGAGGATCAAAAACTTTATCGAGCGCCCCATTTTCACAAGCCCGTTCCAGAATACTCGGACGGGAGCCTTTTTTCTCGATATAATCCGCAACATCCAAGGCTTCACCATTTCGGGCCAGCATGCTTTGAATCTCGGTAAAATGTTCCCAGACTTCCTGTTTATAAAAAAGCGTATCGCCTTCATGATCCGTCAGCAAGACATCTTCCTTGGTCAGCTTCTCACCATTTCTTTCAAGCTGGTCCGTTAGCATCCGCAGGCGTTCTATACCACCTGGCTGTGAAAACATCCGGGGAAAATCCTTCCAGTCAATGGACAGTCTGGCCAGTTGATCTTCACGGATCTCGCGCCCTTCGGCCGCTGCAATTTCACGCTTAATATTCAGCAGCCTGCCTTCATCGCGGAACAGGCTGCGTCGTCCTGTCGGCACTTCATAATACAGTTTTTCAACAGCCTTGAAATTTCCCATCCAAAGCTTTGCCTGAAAAATTTTATCCAAAGCATCATGCTCGCCGGCAGAATCAAGAAAGGTGCGGCCTCTGTGGCCGACGACTTGCAGGAAGTCTTCTGCTTCAAATTTTTCACCGTTCTTCTCAACAATATCTATGATTTTATCGAAGTTACGCCAACCGCTGGCGCTGTCGAGGAAACGCAGCCCCTGTTCATCGCCGGTAAAGAAATCAGCTTTTGTAATCTTCTCTCCCGCGTCTTCAAGCTGCTTTGCCAGTTCATCAAGATTCTGAACGGCAAACACTCTGTCCTGATAGGCCTGAGCGCTTGTATGCTCACAAAGTGTAGCGATATAGGCGTGTTTTAACAGCTTGCGGTTAGTCATTTTTTATTGACCTCTTTTATTACGACTTTATTCCAGCATAACGCTGACAACACACACCTTACTCATCCCCATACTAAAGAAGCCTGTTTGGCAAAACTTCCAAGCCTTGATAAAAAGACGGTGCCAACAAATTCTTAAGTTATTTAATAATAACCGATTTCTCGGCCTTTTCAACCATATAAACCTTAAATATTAAGGCAGAAAGCGGAACAGGGGGCGACTATATGCCAAATGATCGGTGCCCAGTGCAGACGGAGTCTTATCTACATAAGACTCCGTCTTTACTGTCACTTTACGGGATATAAATCCTCGTATTCAACTTAACCGTTATATGGCTTGACGTAGTATTTGATGGGCAGGCTTACAGATTCTGCTTCGCCATTTGCATCAACACTCCGCTCCGCAATTTTCCGGCGGGCAACCATCATGCTGCCCAGCGTTTCATCGTTAGAAGGCGCATCCTGTGCCTCCAGCGACCGCGGGTTCCGAAGATTGAAAGCCCCTTTAAGGCTTTTCAATGTCTTTTCGGCATTCATGCCACGCACCATTTCAGATACAGCCGTATCAACCTTATCTGCAGCATCCTCATCAGCCAGATCAACATATTTGATTTTGGCTTTGTTAAAGGCGTCTTTCAACGACAGGCTGACATTATTGGCAATAACCAGTGTTTTATCAGCCTGATTGCTACGCAATACATGTACCGGTGAAAATTCGAAGGCTTCTGGTTCATCCTCTTCATTTTCCGGTGCATTGTCGTTTTCGACCCGGCAGCAGAAAGTGGTGAAGGCAAGCCCCGTTTTTGAACGGTTCTCTGCGATATTTGAACCGGCATCCTCACCCAGTACGGAAGCATCTGCGGCTAATGGATCGGCTTCATTTTCAGCTTCTTCATTATCAGCATTGGCATTGTCATTGGCTGTTGCCTGATCATCTGCACTGTTTTCTTCCGTATTGAAAGCCGCATAACCTTCTGTCTCAATTTTCTTGAGAAGCTCGGCTTTGCGTTTGCTGTCCTCGGCAAGACCGATATTGTTTTTCTGCAACCGCTCCATTTCACGGCCAAAATTCGCAATCTTATCTTCGATCTCTTGAACCTTCGGAGATGGCATCGCAGCATCCTGCTCTTCATCTTCCAGCGTTTTCAGCTCTTGTTTCAACGCTTTCAGATCATCCTCCATTTCCTGAAGTGTCTGCTCATTTTCCAGCACGGTTTTGCGGTTGGTATCGATACGGTTCTCGATATCATCCTTCTTCATCCGCAGGCTGATATTGGTTTCCCAAAGCGCATTAAGGTTATAATCCTTAATACCCGGCAGAACGAAAGCCTCAAGGAATTCTTCGGTCGTCAGCACATCTTCGTAATAACACTCTTCCTGCTCTGAATCATTGACGGCAAGATAATCAAACAGCCTTGCTTTCATCAATGGCTTATCGGCCAGTTCATCCTTGTTCTGGTTCGGCAGATAGATCTCATTCGTCTCATGTGCCTGACCTTTTTTCTCCTGCATATCCGCAATAATATCAGCCATACGGTCAACCGTAATAATCTGGTCATCCGTTGCCTGAATATCAGGGAAACGCTGGCGCAGCCGTTCGCAGAATATTTTCTGTACAACACGGGCCTGAACCTTCGGATCGCTGCTGTCAGCTTCACTGATGTTCAATTCATCCTCAACCGTACGGGTTGAGCTGCGAGCACCTTCCTGCAGTTCGATTTCAACCAGTGAACATTCACGGGCCAGAGTCATCAGACTGTCATAAAGCTTCGGTTTACCAATAGCGCCCGAGCTTTTGAAAATGCTGTGAACCAGGTTTTCAGTCAGACGGGTACCGAACTGGTCAGACGGACTTTCCTGTGCCAGTTGACCTGAACGCTCTTTGGCTTTGTTAAAGTCCAGCTTCAGCGGAATTTTAACCCGCGTGCCGACCGGCTTTTGCTTGGCTTCGACATGCATGGCGTCTTCGAGGTTTTTAATCACCCGACGGAAATCCATTGATTGTTTGGCTGCATATTCAGCATCAATTTCATCATCAAGATCATACTCAAAGGCTTTGTCTTCATCCAGACGGTCGCGCCATCCGTGGTAAAAGCGGCCAAGTTTTTCAGACGCGCTGATCACCCGCTCCCAGTTTTGTATCCAGACGCGCTGGATCTCGGGAATAGCGTCAACTTCGGATTCTTCAAGCCCGGCAGTCCGCGCCATCCACAGGAAGTCGGAAAACGCTTTCGGGTTTTCATCGGCATCTTCCTTGAAAATCTTGTACCAGGATGATACCGGAACACCTGTCATCATCTGACAAATCCGGTGCTGCCAGTCTTCTTCAGACACTTCCGGCAGATCTTCAGGCTGCAGACGGGAATAAACAGATTTATTCAATTCACGTGTGGTCGAACCATCGATCGCGTTGTTACCGGTAAACATAATGCCCCAGAACGGCTTTACGTCTTCGCGGCGGAATGTGAAATGGGTCGGACCACTGACGCCGTCTTTACCCTTCAGCGGGTTTTCAATCGTGCATTCGTCTTTCTCCCCGTTCACAAACTGCAAGAAGGTCTGCAATGCGTCATCACCGCCTTCTTTTGATTTGTTATATTCATCCCAGGTCGAAAAGTTACCTTCGATAAAGTCGGTAATGGCCGGACCAAACTGCGAGCTCATCCCCAGCGTATTGCCACCGGCTTTATCAAAGCCTTCGATACGGCTGATCTTATCCAACACTTCGTGAACAAGATCAATATTCTCATTGCTGATTTTCGAGCCGTGGGATAAGGCATCCCAATTAATTTGAAACTTATCGCCCTCAACTTCTTTTACAAAATTAAGAAGTTTTTCCTGTGGTTGGTCATTTTCATCGTAAACCGTAACTTTAAGCTCCGTCAATTTACGCATTTCAACCAAAGAAAGATGATCAAGCTTTCCATCCTGCATACGTGCTTCGATCTGCTTGGGCAGAGCCGCACCGGCGCCAAAATCCAGCACCATTTCAAACAGCATGGAGTTCATGTTTTTACCACCGCAGTCATAAATGCGCGGTGATTCTGTCGACATGACACGGGCCATGGTACCGCCCATAAAGGACTTACCCATCCCCGGATCACCCATCAGGAACAATTGACGGTTCTTGCTTTCCGGCTTCAGGCGTTGAAGCATCAGCTTCATCAGCCACAGCATTGACGGGGTCGGCATTTCACGGGCCAGAATACCCCACGCCTCTTCCGGTGGCCGGGCGGTCATCGCCTTCAGCGCAATATCGGAGTTTTCTTCCGCCAGAGGCGTCAGATGCTGTTCAAGCTGGCTTGAACCTTCATGTTCAACCTTAACGGTTCCCCACATCGGATAGGGAAGCTCAGGCGTACCGATTTCGAGCGTAAGCGCGCTCAGTTCATCCTTGCTCAAATCGATCCGGCGTTTTTTACGCAGCTCGTTTTTATCAAGGCTATTTTTAGCGTTTTTGCCTGCTTTATCGCTTGGGTCACGTGGTGCTGTCATTTTTTTCTTCCTTTTCCCTATCTTCACGATTTTACTTAATTTTACGTCTTCTTTTTTCTTGCTTATCTATTGTTGTTATACCCCTTTAGGGTCTTTTGCCTAAATTCCGTGAGGCACGGCGCATATCGCGTTTTTTCTTTGACACCGGTTCAGCTTTGAAACTGCCGCATTTTCTGATTTTGGTCAGAAGCATGTTGACCATTGCAAATGGAATTTTGCTTGGTTCCGGCTCCAGCGTTACGGTAACTTCCTGATATTTTCGGCTGGTCTGAATATCCTTGACCGCACGTTCCATAGCCGAACCTTTTTTACCATCAAGCACAGCCACATCGACGGTGACTTTTTTACAATGGCGGAACATTTCCTTAATGTTCTTCTGCGAGGGCGCTACGTCGGTAATATCACCATCTGAGACAATCAACATATGCGTAAAACCAGCCAATGTATTCGATTTCTGATGCTGATCCGCGATCATATCTGCCGTCGCCTTAAACGCCGGCGCCATAGCTGTCCCCGAGCTTAAGCCCGGACGGGCACGCTCAAGCTGTCTGCCGATTTCACTGCGTTTCATGCCGGGCTCGATCAGGACTTCAGGATTTTCATTACCCCACATGCTGACATAAACATTTACATTCATATCCTTGCCATTGGCAGCTTCATGCAGGATTGCCGCTGTCTGTAGGGCTGAATTCAACGCCTTACCCTTCATAGAAGCAGAGCCATCGACCATGATAACGATATCAATCGTCGTTGGTATGTAATGCTTTTCATCTTTATGAAAGCGGTTGTAATCCTCTTCCTCAACATTGCCGATCGCCCGTTTGAAAGCAAGATTCATCTGGCGGTCAATATTAAGCCGTTCAACCACTTCCCCGTTTTCCGGCAACATCTCACATTGCTTGGAACGGCGGGTTTTTTCCTGCAGCTGACGTTCCTGTACTTTTTTAAACTGCTTGCGAACACGGGTAATATAGCTGCCAAGCTCGGAAATACGGGCGTTGTAATCATGCCAGCTTTCCTTGGAAAGTTCTTCCAGGCTCCGTCCTTCGCCGGTGCTGCCTTGATCACTTTTGCTATTGCTATCGCCGTCCTGACCCGGCTCTCCGCCATCCTGTCCTTGTGCCTGCTGCTGTTGCTTGATCTGCTGATCCAGCTCTTCACTGGTCATGCCTTCACCGTCAGCACCTTCGCCATCGGCATCCTGACCCGGCTGATCTCCATCACCGTCAGGAGACTGACCGTCAGCTTCCTGCTGGGCATCTTTAATTTCCTGCGGCTCATCGACATCAGGCATGTCACCGGCGCCGTCTACCGGAACGGTATCATCGCCGTCCTGACCCGGATCACCCTCTTGTCC
>JBNJDW010000079.1:0-7894 GCA_051745265.1 Pseudomonadota bacterium | reverse complement strand
AGACTTCGATAAAATTAAAAGCCGTATTTCAGCCTTACCAAAAGAAACACAGGATGATGCCGGCATTCTGATCGACACGCATGCCGCAATGCTGCGTGGATCCCGCCTGATCCGGGGGGTCGAAAAACGCATTCAGCAGGATATGATCAATGCCGAACAGGCGCTTGATCTTGAAATGCGCTTTATGATCGTCGAATTTGCTAAAATCACTGATCCCTATATCAAGGCACGTATTGATGATGTTGAAGCCGTCTGCAACCGTCTGCTGCGCAGCTTGATGGATCTGCCTTTCATGTCGCTTGATTCCGTGCCCATGGGCGGACTTGTCTTTGCAAGCGAAATATCCCCGGCCGATACCGTGTTGCTTGATCCGCAAAAATTCGGTGGTCTGGCCACCATTCGCGGCGGCGCTGCCGGCCATACGGCGATTATGGCCCGTGGTCTGGGATTGCCGGCCGTGCTGGGTATTCCGCATCTGATCGATCATATCCGTCAGGGCGATGAAGCCATCATTGATGGCAAACAGGATATTGTGATCATCAATCCAAGCCCTGAAACCAAAGCCAGCTATCAGTCCATGCTTCTGCAATATGAGGCTGAGCAGGCTGACTTGACAGGCTTAACGGCACTGCCAGCCGAAACGACGGATGGCGTTAAAATGCAATTGCGCGCAAATCTTGAAATACCGCGCGAGCTTCAGGCTGCGCTTGACAGCAGCGCTGAAGGTATCGGTTTATTCCGGACCGAATTCATGTTTATGAATCGCCCCGTACTGCCCGATGAAAATGAACAATATGAAATTATCTCCAAATGCCTTGATCAGCTTGATGGCAAACCCATGACCATTCGGACGCTGGATATTGGCGGTGATAAACTGGTTCAGGCGCTGGGCAATGATATTCAGGCTGACAGCAATCCGGCGCTGGGCTTGCGGGCGATACGTCTGGCCTTAAAAAAACCTGAAATTCTGAAAACACAGTTCAGGGCCATATTGCGCGCCGCGACACATGGCTATGTCCGTATTCTTCTGCCGCTGGTCACCACGGCCGAGGAAATGGAACAGGCCCGCAGCATTTACGAAGATACCATCCGTGAAATGAAAGCCGAAGGCATTGCCCTGCCCAACCGCACACCGCCTCTGGGCTGTATGATTGAGGTTCCCGCCGCCGCCCTTGCGGCAGATTCTCTGGCGATTGTCTCTGATTTCTTTGCCCTTGGCACGAATGATCTGACCCAGTATACCGTTGCCATAGACCGCGGCAATGATCAGGTTGCTGATTTATACGACAGCTTAAACCCCGCTGTTTTACGGATGATCGATTTTGCCTTTCAGGCCGCGAAACGCGCCGGTATTCCCATCAGCATCTGTGGTGAAATGGCCGCTGACCCCAAACTGACCGGTTTATTGTTCGGCATTGGCCTGCGGGATTTCTCAGTCGGTGCGGGCGCTCTACTCCGCATTAAACGCCGGATACGGGAAATGGATAGCACCGCAGCCATTACCCATGCCAATGAGGTTATGTCACAGAATAATCGTGATGTTATCCAAGAATTGATCAAGCGTTTTAACGACTGAATTTTTCGTGGACATCCGCCAGAATCTCTTTATACATAAGGCTTGAACCCAAATTACAATGCAAAGGACACAGGTCATGCAAACAGCAGAAAACACATCAGCCGTAAAACAGGATTTTAAGGTACGGGATATCAGCCTTGCTGATTGGGGCCGCCGCGAAATTGCCATTGCTGAGACGGAAATGCCCGGGCTGATGGCACTGCGCGAAGAATTTGCCGGGAAATCGCCATTGAAAGGCGCCCGCATCGCTGGTTGCCTGCATATGACCATCCAAACAGCCGTTCTGATTGAAACCCTGATTGATCTGGGCGCAACAGTGCGCTGGTCGTCTTGCAATATTTTCTCGACCCAGGATCAGGCTGCTGCGGCCATAGCTGCCGCCGGCATCCCGGTATTCGCCTGGAAAGGCCTGAGCGAAGAAGAATTCTGGGAATGTATCCATGCCACGGTCAAAGGACCGGATGGCTGGACGCCCAACATGATCCTCGATGATGGCGGTGATCTGACCGTTTTGATGCATGATGAATATCCCGAACTAATGAAAGAGGTCAAAGGCCTGTCAGAAGAAACCACCACCGGTGTGCTGCGCCTGTATGAGATGGAGAAAAAAGGCACCCTGACGGTTCCGGCCATTAACGTCAATGACTCGGTGACCAAGTCAAAATTCGATAACCTGTATGGTTGCCGGGAATCACTGGTTGACGGTATCAAACGCGCAACTGACGTGATGATTGCCGGTAAAATCTGCGTTGTTGCCGGTTTTGGCGATGTCGGCAAGGGCTCTGCTGAATCGCTTCGCTCGCAAGGCGCGCGGGTTATGGTTACTGAAATTGATCCGATCTGCGCCCTTCAGGCCGCCATGGAAGGCTATGAAGTCGTCACCATGGACGAAGCCGCGCCAAAGGGTGATATCTTTGTCACCGCCACCGGTAATGTCGATGTTATTACCCTTGACCATATGCGCGATATGAAAGACCGGGCTATTGTCTGTAATATCGGCCATTTTGACAGCGAAATTCAGATCGAAGCGCTGAACAATATGACATGGGAAGAAGTAAAGCCGCAAGTCGACGAAGTTGTCTTTCCCGACGGAAAACGCCTGATTGTTCTGGCCAAAGGCCGTCTGGTCAATCTGGGCTGCGCCACGGGTCATCCAAGCTTTGTCATGAGCGCCTCCTTCACCAATCAGGTGCTGGCCCAGATCGAGCTTTGGCAAAATGCTGACAACTATGAAAACAAGGTCTATGTCCTGCCCAAACATCTTGATGAGAAAGTGGCCGCTTTGCATCTGGAGAAAATTGGCGCTCATCTGACCGCATTGACACAAAAACAGGCTGATTACCTTGGCCTGCCAACGGAAGGCCCCTTTAAACCGGATCATTACCGGTATTAATCCGCCTTGACAGCTTTTCAGCCCCGTCCGCAGCGGCGGGGCTTTTTTTTGTCTGTAACCGTCTACCCCCTTGTTCTTTGTGCAGCGAAACCCTAAACTTGTCAGGTACTATTTACAAAGAAAGAACGGCTTTTACGTGGCAGGAACAGTTTCTTCATTATTTGACAAAATCATCCCCAGCAGACGCCGGGAAAAACAACTGCGGGCAACAGCCAACAGGCTGGAGGCCTTCCTGCGCGCTTTGCCTATTGAGTATTGCGGCTGGAATACAAGCGGGATACAGGCTTTGTCCTCCGGTTTTCTGCGCCTGTTTGACGTTGAAAAAATAAAATCGATTGAAGACCTGCAGGATGTTCTTGATCCCGGCGATGCCGCAGCGCTGGAAGCGCTGTTTAACAACCTTATTGAATACGGCAAAAGCTTTGATCTGACGATTAATGTTGCGGCAACATCGCGCGTTCTGAAACTGACCGGGCAGCGCGGCACCCTGTCTGGCGGCGAAGAGATATTCAACGTCATCTGGGCCTTTGATGTCACCAGCTATGTCGAAAAAATAACCGATGGCCTTCAAAATCTTGAAGATCTGGAACTTCGTGAAGAAGAATTCCGCCGCACGTTGAATGCCCTGCCCATGCCGGTCTGGATCCGTGATGGTGATCTAAATCTGACCTGGGTGAATAAGGCTTATGCTCAGACCATAAATGACACTTCGGCCGCCATCATTGCAGAACAGGTTGAATTGCCGTTAGGCTCAATGGATTCTGTCGATAGTCGCGGGCCCAAATTACTGGCCCAACGCGCCCTGGCCCAGCAACGCCCCCAGACACAATCAGGCTTTCTGATTATGGAAGGCAGCCGCAAACGTGTTGAAATCAAAGAAATCCCGGCCGGAGAGAACGGCGTGATCGGCTGCGCCCTTGATATCAGCCGCATCGAAGAGCTTGAATCCGAAATGCGCCATTTCGAAAGTTCAAATTTTGAAGTGCTCGAACAGCTCCGGACCGCGATTGCTATTTATGATGAAGACACAAATCTTGAATTCTATAATGCGGCGTATGAACAGTTATGGGGGCTTGAAAGTAAATGGCTTAATGAAAAGCCAAAAGTCAGTGAGATTTTTGACCGGTTGCGCGAAAAACGCATGCTGCCCGAACAGGCCAATTTCAAGCAGTATAAAGAAGGTGTTATCAACGAATTCAGCCATCTGGTCGAAACAAAAGAAGAAATGATGTATCTGCCCGATGGTACGATGCTGCGCATGGTGAAAGTCCCCCGTCCCCGCGGTGGTATGCTGGTCACCTTTGAAGACGTCACCAGTCGCTATGAGCTTGAAACCTCCTATAATACACTCGTCGCCGTACAGCAGGAAACGCTGGATAACCTTGCCGAGGGGCTGGCCGTGGTCGGTGAAGACGGGCTTTTAAAATTGAATAACCCCACATTTGCAAGGCTCTGGCATCTGGAACCGGAAGATTTAAAGAATAATAAGCATGTCAGCGAGATTTTTGAAAAAACCCGCCCCTTATTTGATCCAGAAGACTGGGAGGGCATTAAAAAAGATCTGATCAATGCCTGCTTTAACCGAGGCGGGCAATCTGACCGTATTCATCTGAATAATGGCTGTATTTATTCGTATCGGACCATGCCCCTGCCCGATGGCAACGTATTGGTAACCTATACCGACATCACCGACACAGTAAAAGTAGAACAGGCCCTGATCGAGAAAAACGCCGCCCTTGAGGCTGCTGAGAAACTGAAGATGGACTTTCTGGCCAATGTGTCCTATCAGCTCCGCACGCCGCTAAATGCGATGATGGGTTTTACCGAAATTCTGCACGAAGAATATTTTGGTGATCTGAATGACCGGCAAAAAAGCTATACAGAAAACATGATTCAGGCCGGTCACCGCTTGATTACGCTGGTTGATAATATTCTTGATCTCTCGACCATAGAGGCCGGTTATCTGACCCTGAACCTTGAAGATATCGGCATACAGGATTCTATTGAAAATGTGGCCGAACTCACCAAAGACTGGGCGCGGCGCGAAGGCATTGAAATCGAAACCGAATACCCCAAAGATATCGGTCTGGTTCAGGCGGACGAACGACGCTTTAAACAGGTTATGCTGCACCTGATCCGCAATGCCATAGATTACACCCCGTCCGGCGGTGCTATAAAGATCCTTGCGGCCAAAGACGATGATGCCCTCTATCTTACCATCGAGGACAATGGTGTCGGCCTGCCCAAAGAAGATCTGGAACGGATCTTTGTCCCATTTGAAAAATCGGAAAACAAAAACAAAAAGCCCAACAAAGCCAATCGCCACAGCGGTGCAGGCCTTGGCTTATCACTGGTCAAGCATATTGTCGAACTGCATGGCGGTCATATCGATATTAACAGCGAAGAAAATGTCGGCACGAAAGTCAGCTGTATTTACCCTTTAAAAGCGCCTCAGACCGAGGAATAAGGCTGTTAGACTGCTGTTGCGGGCGCTGCGTCCCTTTTACGGATACCCAGCATATGACAGATCGCCATAATCAGCTCGGCGCGGTTGAGTGTATAGAAATGGAAATGCTCAACGCCATTTTCCTGCAAAATCCGGCACTGTTCCAAGGCGACAACAATCGCAATCTGATCACGCAACGCCGGCGTTTCATCCAGATCACCAAAAATGTTATGCATCCAGTCCGGTATCGAAGACCCGCACATCTGCGCGAATTTTACAGCCCGGCCAAAATGATTGATGGGAAAAACCCCGGGAACAATCGGTACATTCACACCCGCGGCCACGACTTTATCCCGCCATTTTAAAAAGCATTCAGGCTCCATAAAAAACTGGGTTATCACGCGGTCAGCGCCGTTATCAACCTTGCGCTTCAGGTTATCAATATCCTCGGCAAAGCTTGCGCATTCGGGATGTTTTTCCGGATAACCGGCGACACTGATCTCAAAATCGGCGACGTTCTTCAATCCGGCGACAAGGTCAGCCGCATAAGCATAACCGCCGGGGTATGGCGTATAGGCTGCCCCGATGCCCTCTGACGGATCACCGCGCAGGGCTACGATATGACGGATACCGGCATCCCAATACATACGGGCGATCTCATCGACTTCCGCGCGGGTGGCATCAACACAGGTCAAATGCGCTGCACTGGCAAAGCCCTTGTCCTGCTGCATACGGGTGACGATATTCCGGGTCCGTTCACGCGTTGAGCCGCCTGCCCCGTAAGTGACCGATATAAATTCAGGATCAAGCAAGGAAAGCTGATCTGCGGCAGACCATAGTTTTTGCTCCATCTTTTCATTTTTAGGGGGAAAGAATTCAAAACTTGCGGTGATTTTCTTGCGATCTATATCTTTGAAAAACGGCTTCATGGTCTTTGCATAACGTTTTATTTTGACGAATGCAAGCCTCCATGATAGAATACACGCATCGTTTAACAACTTTGGAGTTTTTGTGTTAGCCCTTTTTCTCATGCCCTTGCGACTTGTCCGCAGAGCGGGAAGACTATTTTTATGCCAAAAACGTGAATTCCAAAACCTGCCAGAAACCTAGCATCCGACATCTTCTAAATCTGATAAACCGTTCGATTTCTATCGAATAGTTTCGTTTTACTTTTTTGATCCCTGATTAACGCCTTGGGAAAGGCTATGGGAGGTGTCGTCATGAAAATACTTACTATACTTACTTTTGAACATTCACTGATATTTGCCTATTCTTTGATCGGCTTTGTATCTTTGCTGGCTTATGCACCGCAAATCCGCAGGCTCTTTAAGTCAAAAAATGCGGTGACCGATATATCACTGCAAACCTGGAGCGTCTGGTGCATGGATGCTGTGGTTTCGCTGCTTTATGCCATTTTTGTGCTGGAAGATCTTTTGACCAGCCTGATATTCGGCATCGACTTTCTGGGCGCTGCATCCATTGTCGGTCTGGTGGCCAAAAATAAATTTAAGAACGGTGTCTATAACATCCGTTCGGTCCGTATCGCCGCTGTTTGCAACAGATTTGGCGAGGCTGCCATGCGCGGTAAGAACGGCAGCTAAGCTGTTTAGATATTCAATTGCAAATAGGCCGTGGTCACGCTACCTTTATAATGATCATATATTAAAGGAGTAAACCATGGCCGATTTGTTTGACAACCCGATGGGAACGGATGGATTTGAATTCGTCGAATATGCACATCCCGAACCGCAAAAGCTACGCAGCTTATTTGAACATATGGGCTTTAAACAAGTTGCTACACATAAAAGCAAAAACATCACCCTTCACCGTCAGGGCGATATCAATTTTCTGATCAATGCCGAGCCTGACAGTTTTGCACAGAAATTCGCCGCCGAACACGGGCCTTGCGTCTGTGCCATGGCCTTCCGTGTTAAGGACGCGCAAAAAGCTTTGCAACGCGCCCGCGAGCAAAATGTCACAATCCCTGAAAATCCCGTCGGCGAAGGTGAGCTTGAAATCCCGGTGATCGAAGGCATCGGCGGCTCACGCCTGTATCTTGTCGATACCTATCAGGATGAAACCATCTATGATACGGACTTTAATTTTGACAATGGCGGTCAGGAACAGGTTAAAGGCAATGGTCTGACCTATATCGACCATCTGACCCATAACGTCTTTCGCGGCAATATGGACAAATGGGCCGGTTTTTACGAGGAGTTGTTTAATTTCCGCGAAATCCGCTATTTTGATATCGAAGGCAAGATGACCGGTCTTCTCAGCCGGGCGATGACCAGTCCCTGCGGTAAAATCCGTATTCCCATCAACGAATCCCGTGATGATAAATCACAGATCGAGGAATACTTACAAAGATACAAAGGCGAAGGCATCCAGCATATCGCCCTTGGTACCGATGATATTTATACGACCGTTATTGATATTACCCAAGACGGCGTTGAATTCCAAGCCACGCCTGATACTT
>JBNJDW010000078.1:0-7904 GCA_051745265.1 Pseudomonadota bacterium | reverse complement strand
TGAGGGTGGCGGTCTGCCGCTTGCAGGGCCGCCAGCCTCATCTGCAAAAAGACAAGCCTCCCCACTATCACAAAAGAACTCACTCGCAGGATCTGAGTGCCCCGTTATATCCTGAGGCGCAACGCCATTGATAACACGCATACGCTGAATAGCCTGCTGAAACGCGGCGATCTGGTTATGCACCTCGCCCAGCAGAATCATTTCCTGTTCCCGGTCAGTGTCACCACCGCCACGGCCCGATTGAGTCACAGCATAAGACAGTGCCGCAAATAAGGCCACTGCAATCAAAATCAGAAAAAGGGCGTTACCATTTTGTTTTGATAAAAAGCGTATTAGATTCTCCATAACTATTGAATATTTTCTTCATTATTCTTATACATCCAACGATATTCTCACCATGGATTATGAAAATTAATATAAAGCGGCCTCAACAAAATTCAATGGCCTGGCCACTAAAAATACAGAATCAGGACGCCTTACGCAGCGGTTTATATTTCAGGCGTGTCGGCTGATTGGCATCTTCACCAAGGCGGCGTTTGCGGTCCGCTTCGTAATCCTGATAATTGCCTTCAAACCAGACGACCTGACTGTTACCTTCAAAGGCCAGAATATGCGTTGCCAGACGGTCAAGGAACCAGCGATCATGCGAAATGACCACGGCGCAACCAGCAAAGTTTTCAAGGGCATCTTCCAAGGCGGCCAGTGTTTCCGTATCGAGATCATTGGTCGGCTCATCAAGCAAGAGCAGGTTATGTTCTTTCTTGAGCATTTTGGCCAGATGCACGCGGTTGCGCTCCCCGCCTGACAACATGCCGAGCTTCTTTTGCTGATCCGGACCGCGGAAGCCAAAGCTTGAAACATAGGCTCTGGAATTCAGTTCGCGTTTACCCAGGACCAGAATTTCATCGCCGCCGGAAATTTCTTCCCAGACATTCTTGTTATCGTCAAGCTCATCGCGGCTCTGGTCGACATAGCCCATTTGCACGGTCTCACCAATTTCAAGTGTACCTGAATCCGGTTCATCGCGCTCAGCAATCATCTGGAACAGCGTTGTTTTACCGGCACCGTTCGGGCCGATAATACCGACAATCCCGCCCGGCGGCAGGCTGAAATTCAGATCATCAATCAACAGCCGGTCACCAAAGCCTTTGGTCAGGTTTTCCGCAACAACAACACGGTTCCCCAGACGCGGCGGCACCGGAATAACAATCTGGTTATTACGGGTTTTTTCCTGTTTCTGACTTTCGGCCAGCATTTCGTCATAGGCACTGATCCGCGCTTTGGATTTTGCCTGACGGGCTTTGGGGGATTGGCGCACCCATTCCAGTTCCCGCGACAGCGTCTTGGCGCGGGAATCCTGTTCCCGGGCTTCCTGTGTCATGCGTTTTTGTTTGTTTTCCAGATAGGCCGTGTAATTGCCTTCATACGGAATACCCGAGCCACGATCCAGTTCCAGAATCCAGCCGGTGACATTATCAAGGAAGTAACGATCATGCGTGACCATAACGACAGTGCCCGGATATTCATCCAGATGGCGCTGCAACCAGGCAACCGTTTCGGCATCCAAATGGTTGGTCGGCTCATCAAGCAGTAACAGGTCAGGTTTTGACAGTAACAGCTGGCACAAGGCAACACGGCGTTTTTCACCACCGGACAGATGCGTCACCGGCGAATCACCGGGCGGGCAGCGCAGGGCTTCCATGGCCATTTCAAGCGTGGTTTCAATCGACCAGCCGTCTTTGGCCTCGATCTGTTCTTGCAATTCACCTTGTCTTTCGAGCAGAACCTCAAAATCAGCATCGGGTTCCGCAAACTGGGCGCTGATCTCGTTATATTCATTGAGAAGATCGACAATATCGCCGAGCCCTTCCATGACGTTTTCTTTGACCGTTTTGTCAGGATTCAGCTGCGGTTCCTGCGGCAAATAGCCAATGCTGGCACCTTTGGCGGCCCAGGCTTCGCCGTTGAATTCGGTTTCAATCCCGGCCATAATTTTTAACAGCGTCGATTTACCAGAGCCGTTCGGGCCCAGCACACCGATTTTTGCGCCGGGGTAAAAGCTGAGAAAGATATTATCCAGAACTTTTTTTCCGCCCGGATACGTCTTTGACAGCTCTTTCATCACATAAATATATTCGTACGAGGCCATAACCTGCTCCATTTCCAATGTTGTGCTTTTGCCTGTTATACCGTATTTTCAAAGGTAAGAGCAAGAGGAGTGTGTCTTTATGCCCATAAATGCGATAATTTTTGACTGTGACGGCGTTCTGGTCGACAGCGAAGCGCTGTTGCTGCAGGCGGATCTGGAAAGTTTTTCTGAAATCGGCCTCAATTATGAACCAAAAGAATTTCATCAGAAATATCTTGGCACCGATAACGAAACTTATTTTCAGACACTGGCCCGTGAATACAAAGAACATCATGGTGATCATCCACCGGAAAATGTCCGGGATACGTTTCTGTCACGGCGCAAATCAATTCTTGAAAAAGAACTCACAGCCATCAAGGGCGTGTCAGAACTGGCCGCCAATCTAAAGCTGAAAAAAGCCGTTGCCTCCAACACCCAGCGCAACGAATGGCTGGAAAAGAAATTAAAAATGGTCGGTCTTTATGATGTTTTCGCACCGCATATTTATGCCGCCGAAAATGTCAAAAACGGTAAACCGGCGCCTGATTTATATCTGTACGCTGCAGAACAGATCGGCGTTGACCCAAAAGAATGTCTGGTCATTGAAGACAGCCCCAGAGGCGTTCAGGCCGCCGTGGCCGCAGGCATGTCGACAATCGGTTTTACCGGTGCCGCCCATGTCGACGAAGACCATGCCGCGCATCTGATCACCGCCGGCGCGACCGAGGTCTTTAGCACCATGCGGGCCTTTGAAGAATATATCGAACTCCTGATGACGCGTGACGCCGGCTAATTACCTTTGTTTCAGGGCATGCCAAAATTCATGCTGGCGGACCATTTGCGGTCTGACTGCGCCAGATATTTATTCACATTTATCTGATCACTGGCATACAGGGATCTGACCTGGCTGGCGCGAAACGGAATATATGAGGTCGAGCCCCGATCCTCAACCCGGTTTTCATAGATAAAACCATCATACCCGGCGTTCTCAAGCGCACGGACCATACGGTCAATCCAAAGATTTTCTTCGATTTTCTGATCCGGATGCAGAATATCAGACGCCTCTAATTCCTCTAACATCTTTTCTTTTTCCCGGGTTTGCCGGTATGCTTCAGCCTCTATATCCTCTTTTCTGGCATTGGGCATAAAATTACCGGCAAGGTGATAGAAAAGATTTCTATTCGCGCGTTCAGCACGGTGATGATAATCCTTGTCCGCAAAACAATGTTTAACCGTCTCAGAGGACAGAATTCTTTTCGGTATATTTCTTTCTGCGCCCCATTCCAGCTGCATAGACAAAAGACGGTAATAGGCCCCTTTTGAATGGACAGTCAGGTCCGGGATATGTAACGGATTTTCCATGCGCAGCAAAACCGGATACAACACAGGCGAGCCGACATCACGTATCCTGTAATGCGCGCTTTTCGCCGAACCGAAATGCGACAAAGGATAAATATCATGCGGATCAAATATCGTCGAAGTGCCGTGAAAAACGACCAGAGGCGCGCCGGCATCATCGGTAATAACCGAATTGCCGAACCAGTCGTCAAATGCCTGCTGCGGCGCGCTGGCCGCGGCTATAAAATCAGATTTTGTTTTATCGTCATTCATCATTTTCTTAGGGCTTCAATGTATCAGGCCGGATGCGTACATGCCGGGCTTTGGAAATATATTGCGTTGCTTTGGTATAGGTCTCGGGCTCGCTCAAGGCCGGGCGAATCTGCTCTGACCGGAAACTGATATAAGACAGCGATCCCTGATCCTCATAATCATTTTTGTAAACAAAACCGTCATACCCCTTGGCCTCAAGGATATGGATCATGCGCGCTTTCCAATCCTCTTTGTCCTTATGCGTATCAATGTCAAAACAATGCTGCCATTCGTCCGGCGCAAAGATTTTTCGAAATTTCCATTCCAGAATGTTCTGTCGCCTGCGTTTTGAAAACAGGTTGGCAAATTGCGGCCGGTTATGCTCATAGATATCAGGAATTTCAAGCGGATTATGCATACGCAAGAAAACAGGAAACAGCCGTCCGCCCGGATCCCCATCCATTTCCGCCACAAAATTGGCGGCCGAGGCACTGCCGAAATGTGATAAGGGACGAAAGTCAGCCGGATCAAAATCCTGTACCGTACCGTGGAACAGCACCAGCGGCTGCCCGTTTGCATCGACCACACGGGAACCTGAAAACCAGTCATTAAAATCGGATCGCGCTTTGGTAAAAGCGCTGTTCAAACTGTCCATCACTCTATTCCTTTAAAGTAAAAATACTTTACCATAACTGTGGAAAAGGTGCAAATCCGCCATTGATTACTTAGGCCGTCAACCTGGGTAGATGTTGCTGTTTCCTTGAGAAAATAGAGTTTATTTCAGGCTGGAGACCTGTGATGTCGGCCGGGTCCGGTAGTCATATTTGCCAAAATACTGAGTCGCCTGATAATATACAGCCTCACTCAGGGCCGGGCGCACCTGTTCTTTGCGAAAGGGAATATATGACAGTGAGCCTTGGTCCTCATGGTCATTGGCGTAAGTAAAGCCGTCATATCCCTTGGCTTCCAGAATCTGTACAAGACGATGTATCCAAAGATGTTCCGGCTGCTGCATATGGGCTGGGAGTATATCTGATTGAGAAACTTCGCGGATAAGGGGCGCCACAAATCTGTCCGGGTCATAGCCAAAACAATACTGCTGTTGTTCCGGTGATAAAATGTCTTTTGCAGAGTATTCGAATAAGTCTTCGTAATCACCCTGATCATGCGTATCTAGATCTATAATCCGCAACGGATTTTTAATACTCAGGAAAACCGGAAAAACGCGGCAGCCTTCGTCACCATCCATCGTATGATACAAAGCAATCTCATCCGCGGCCTCTGCCGAACCGAAATGAGATAAGGGATTGAACGCACAAGGATCAAATTCTGCCACAGTCGCATGAAAAACCACTAAGGGCCGTCCCTGTCGATCAACAACTTTTGAATTGCGAAACCATGATTCAAAAACTGTCTCAGCAAAAGCAGATTTCAGGCTTTCCATTCCATCCTCTGGCATACTCGGGATTAAAAATTAAGAAATATTACCATAATATTGCAGTCCGGCGCAAGTTATTTAGCAGGTTTGAGGCAGATATTCCGCAGAGAAAAAGTTTTTTTATTCTGACTGTCCGTAACCGCCGCCGCCGGGGGTTTCGATAATAAAGACATCATCCGGTTTCATATCGACCTGCGCTGTTGCTGACAATTCAGATATCTGCCCGTCCGCATGTTCAACGCGGTTAATCCCGGGCTGGCCGGCCTTGCCGCCCTGCACGCCAAAGGGGCGATTAATACGGTTATTGGACAGGATATTGGCGGTCATCGGTTCCAGAAAGCGCAGCTTGCGCACCACCCCATTACCGCCATGATATTTACCCGCCCCGCCCGATTGCGCACGGATTGAGAATTCTTCCAAGCGGACCGGAAAGCGCCATTCCAGGATTTCAGGATCAGTCATCCGTGAATTGGTCATATGGGTCTGCACCGCATCGGTACCGTTAAAATCAGGCCCGGCGCCGGTGCCGCCGCAGATGGTTTCGTAATACTGATATTGATCATTACCAAAAGTAAAATTATTCATCGTCCCCTGCGCTGCCGCCAGCGTACCCAGCGCACCATAGAGGGCATTGGTCACCGCCTGTGAAACTTCGACGTTCCCGGCAACAACGGCGGCCGGCGGCTCGGGATTCAGCATCGAGGCTTTGGGCAAAATAATCTCAATCGGTTTCAAACAGCCTTCATTCATGGGAATTTCATCATCAACCAAGGTACGGAACACGTATAATACTGCCGCCCGGCAGATTGACGACGGGGCGTTAAAGTTATTCGGCTGCTGATCGCTGGTACCGGTAAAGTCAATTCTGGCCGCGCGGGCCGTTTTATCAATGGTAATCTTAACCTTAATGGCCGCGCCGTTATCCAGATCAACGGTGAAACTGCCATCTTCCAGCACATCAATCACCCGGCGGACCTGTTCTTCGGCATTGTCCTGCACGTAATCCATATAGGCATTGACGGTTTCAAGGCTGAACTGATCAACCATATTGCGCAGCTCTATCACGCCTTTTTCATTGGCAGCGATCTGCGCCTTCAGATCAGCGATATTCTGATCAATATTGCGGGCCGGATTGGGATTGTCCTGAAACAGCTCACGCACGGCAGCCTCACGGAAAGCGCCCTTCTCGACCAGATGGAAATTGGTGATCCGCACGCCTTCGTCTTCTATCACTTTGCTGTCCGGCGGCATCGACCCCGGCGAGATCCCGCCGACATCGGCATGATGACCGCGCGATCCGACATAATACAAAACGTCATTCCCGGCCCGGTCAAACACCGGTGTAACCACGGTAATATCAGGCAGATGGGTGCCGCCGTCATACGGATCATTAAGCATAAAGACATCGCCCGGTTTCATGCTGTCCGCACGGGCGCGGATAATGGCACGGATACTTTCCCCCATCGATCCCAGATGCACCGGCATATGCGGCGCATTGGCAATCAGCCCGCCGGTTTTGTCAAAAATAGCGCAGGAGAAATCAAGCCGTTCCTTGATATTGACTGAATAGGCCGTGTTTTCCAAAACCGTGCCCATTTGCTCGGCAATCGACATGAACAGGTTGTTGAAGACTTCCAGCAGCAGCGGGTCGGCCCCTTCGCCGGTTTTTTCAGTACCGGCGGCAATCATTTTCGGCAATGGTTCTATCCTCGTCAGGATCAGATGGTTATAGTCATTAACCTCGGCCTGCCAGCCGGGTTCGATGACATTGGTGCCGGTGGCTTCCTGAATGATCGCAGCGCCGGTAACTTTTTGGCCCACCGTCAATTGGTCACGGTCGAGCACCGGCGCGGTGCGGATTTTACCATCCATATAGACCGGCGCGGTTTTCACCGACAGATCCTTGATCGTATCACCGGGTATAATTTTCTCTTCACTGCCCTGCCCGGTCTGGCCGACGCTTTCGATGGTCAGCGCCTCAATCATCAGGGCTTTGCCCGTCATGATAAAACCATATTGCTGGCGATAGGCTGCTTCAAAACGGCTGCGGATTTCATCTGCTGTCCCGAAAGCAACGCTGAGCGGTTTATCCGTGCCCTGATAGCGGACCAGAAGGTTGATATTGTGACGGATATGTTCAGCCTTAAAATCCTGTTCGGTCAATGCTGTTGTGTTTTCGGCACTCAGCCCCTCGGCCAGCAATCCGATATCGGTGACGATTTCATCAGACAGAAGCTTTTCAATCGCCTGTTCCTTCATCACCCGCGTATCGGCAAGGCCCATGCCATAGGCCGAGAGCACCCCGGCATAAGGATGAATCAGAATTTTCGATACGCCCAGCGCATCGGCAACCAGACAGGCATGCTGCCCGCCAGCGCCGCCAAAACAATTAAGCACATAGCGCGAAATATCATAACCGCGCTCGACCGAGATTTTTTTAATCGCCCGGGCCATATTGAGCACGGCAATTTTCAAAAAGCCTTCAGCAACCTCAACGGCGCTGCGCTGATCACCGGTTTCCCGGCTGATTTTTGCCGCCAAAGCTTCGAATTTCTCTTCGACGACTTTAACATCGAGCGGCTGGTCGGCCTTGGGCCCGAAAATACGCGGGAAAAATTCCGGGCGCAATTTGCCGAGCATGACATTACAATCGGTCACTGTTAACGGTCCGCCGCGGCGATAAGCTGCCGGACCGGGATTGGCCCCGGCTGATTCAGGCCCGACACGGTAACGGCCGCCTTCGAAATA
>JBNJDW010000077.1:0-8005 GCA_051745265.1 Pseudomonadota bacterium | reverse complement strand
TAACGGCCCGGGTGTTGATGATGCGGCTACAGATAAAATTTTTCAGCGGTTTTACCGTGCCGATGAAAGCCGTAGTACAGCCGGAACGGGTTTGGGCCTCAGCCTTGTTGCGGCGGTCATTGAACTGCATGGTGGCAGGATAAATGCCAAAAATCTGATGCCGGGATTGCAGATTATTACAATTTTTTAATGTTCACGCCATATGGATGTTAATATCAAAGGCGTAGACTGAAAATATGAGAATAGCAATCATCGGCACAGGTATTTCAGGTTTAGGCGCTGCCTATCTTCTGTCAAAAGATCATAACATCGTTGTTTATGAAGAGAATAGCTATGTTGGTGGTCACAGCCGGACGATTGATGTGGTCTCGTCAGCTATACCGACACCTGTTGATACCGGTTTTATAGTCTTTAATGACTGGAACTATCCAAACCTGATGGCGTTGTTTAATAGGCTGGGCGTTGACTATGAGAAAAGTGACATGTCCTTTGGCGTTAGTATAGATAAGGGTAATTTGGAATATTCCTCGAATGCTTTGTTTGCACAAAAGAAAAATATATTTTCCAAAGCCTATTGGGGGATGGTTTTTGATATTCTGAAATTTAACCGTAAGGCACCAGCCTATATTGATAAAGATCCCAATCTGACATTAGAAGAATGTCTGGATCAATTAAAGATGGGTGACTGGTTTCGTCGTTATTACCTGTTGGCTATGGGCGCTGCGATCTGGAGCTGCCCGCTTGAGACAATTCATAAATTTCCGGCCAAAACCTTTTTACAGTTTTTCAAAAATCATGGCTTGTTAAATTTTTATCATCGGCCGCAATGGTACACGGTAACCGGAGGCAGCCGAAATTATATTAATAAACTCACAGAAAGTTTTCGCCATAGGATTATAACCAATTGTGGTGTCCGTAAAGTGCTGCCCATTGAGCATGGCTTTAAAGTTTTAGACAGTCAGGGCGGCACCGCTGTTTTTGATGAAGTGATCTTTGCCTGCCATGCCGATACAGCGCTGGAACTTATAGATACCCCGACAGAAGAAGAGCAAGCTGTTCTGGGGGCTTTTGATTATCAGGAAAATCAGATTATTGTTCATCGTGATGACAGTTTTATGCCGCGGGCTGAAAAATGCTGGTCGAGCTGGGTCTATTTATCCGAAGAGCGCGCGGCCGGAGAAAAGCCCGGCGTGTCATTAAGTTATTGGATGAACAATTTGCAGAATCTTGACCTACCGCATCCGGTTATTGTGACGCTTAATCCGGCGCGCCGCCCTGCAGAAGAACATATTTTTGATGAGCATGTTTTTAGCCATCCGGTTTTTGATGCCAAAGCCATTCAGGCACAAAAAGACCTGTGTTCTATTCAGGGTGCCCGTGGCTTATGGTTTTGCGGTGCTTACCAACGCTACGGTTTTCATGAGGATGGTTTGTTGAGCGCCATTAATATTGCCAAGGCTTTCGAGGTTGAAATCCCATGGGAATAACACAGCCAAAAATCCTGTTCGGTAAAGTCATGCATGGCCGTTTGCTGCCCAAACGGAATAATTTTTCCTATGGCCTGTATAATATTGCCCTGCCATTGTCACATCTGGATGATATGCCGCTGGCCCATAATCGGTTTGCGGCGCTGAGCTTTTATGACAGTGATCATGGTGATCGTAATGGTGATGATCTGGAAAACTGGGCCCGTGATATATTATCAGATTACAAGCTTGATGATATTGCCAATGGCGAGATTACCCTGATCTGTATGCCCCGTGTTATCGGCTATGTTTTTAATCCGGTAAGCTTCTGGATATGTCATGATCTTCAGGATAATGTGCGCGCGGTTTTGTGTGAGGTGCATAATACTTTTGGTGAGCAACATACCTATCTGTGCGCTCCTACCGACGGGCGCGTCATAGACCAAAGCCAATCAATGACAGGTGAAAAACTGTTTCATGTTTCGCCTTTTCTGGAGCGGGAAGGCCATTATAATTTTCGATTTAACTTTGCAGATAATGCATTTCAGGTCTGGATTGATTATTACAATCCTGCGGATGAAAAAATGTTGGCTACATTCTTTACAGGCGATATGTCACCGATGACAGCCTCTGGACTGCGCAAGGCTTTTTGGCGGTATCCTTTGGTCACCTTGAAGGCGATTATGTTGATCCATTGGCAGGCAATTAAATTACTGGCTAAAGGTATTCAATACATCAGCAAGCCGAAACAGTATCAAAAAAAGATCAGCGCCGTTGATCGTTTTCAAAACGAGAAGGTTAAAGATAAGGATCATGTTTAATCATATTCTTAAAAATCATTTCTATAAAAAGCTTGAGGATATTCACTGTGGTACCCTCACGCTGACAACGCCAGATGGTCAGATCCGTTCTTTTGAAGGGCAACAGCCCGGACAGAAGGCTGATATTTCAATCCATAACTGGCATGTGATACCGCATATGGCCCGTAAGGGCGACATAGGTTTTGCCGAAGATTACCGTCTTGAAAACTGGACAACAACGGACCTGACAGCGTTGTTAATTTTTGCGTTGGAAAATCAGGATGTTTTTGCAAAGTTTATTCACGGCCATAAATTCTCGCAATTATTATCATGGCTGTCCTCTCAGTTAAGGATGAATACACTCAGCGGCAGTAAAAAGAATATTCATGCTCATTATGATCTGGGCAATCAGTTTTACAAACTCTGGCTTGATCCCTCAATGACCTATTCAGCCGCGCTTTATAATAAAGGAGATGAAACTCTGTCAGAAGCGCAGGATAACAAATATGACCGCATTTTGGCGGGGCTGGAAAAATCATCTGGCACGATGCTCGAGATTGGGTGCGGCTGGGGCGGTTTTGCGGAACGGGCAATTGCGCAGGGCGATTATGATATCAAGGGTATTACCTTGTCCGAAGAACAGCATATCTATGCGCAGCAAAGATTACAGCATAAGGCTTTAATCAATCTGGAAGATTACCGCCATCAGCGCGGAAAGTTCGATCATATTGTGTCGATAGAAATGTTTGAAGCCGTGGGGGAACGGTATTGGCCAACCTATTTCAATACGCTTAAAGGACTTTTACAGTATAAAGGCAAGGCCATGATCCAGACCATCACCATGGATGAAAGCTGCTTTTCCCATTATCGTCAAAGCGGTGATTTTATCCGCACTTATATTTTCCCGGGCGGTATGCTGCCGTCTTCCTCTCGGTTTAATGAAGAAGCCAATCAGGCTGGCCTTAAAGCGGGCAATCATTTTTACTTTGGTCAGGATTATGCCCGGACACTGGAAAACTGGCTGGTTAGGTTTGATCAGAATGTGATGCGTGTTAAAGCTCTGGGTTTTGATGATGGATTTATCCGATTATGGCGGTTTTATCTGGCCGCATGTATCGCCGGCTTTAAAACCGGCCGTACAAATGTCATGCAGGTGGAGTTATGCCATGCATGAAAATTTACTCTACAACCGTAAAAAGAATAGAGGTTAATAATGAAATTTATAAAAGCCGGTTTTGCAGCGGTGGCCCTTATGATCCTGAGTGCCTGTACCGGACCGTCCTTAAAAGAATATGACGAGACGACCCCGGAATTAAAATTTGAAGACTATTTCAATGGGCCGATCAAGGCCTGGGGTGTTGTTCAGGATTGGCGCGGTAATGTAACCCGCCGGTTTGATATTGATCTTGTCGGGTCATGGGATGGGAACAGCGGTACATTGGAAGAGGATTTCGATTATTACGATGGTGAGAAAGATCAGCGTGTCTGGCATATTCAAAAGCTGGCTGATGGTCATTATGAAGGTAAGGCAGATGATATTAACGGCACAGCCAAGGGGCAGGCGAAGGGCCATGCGGTACGCTGGAAATATGTTATGGATCTGGATGTTGATGGTAAGACCTATGCGATTACCTTTGATGACTGGATGTTCCTGATGAATGATGGTGTATTGATTAACCGGTCTTATTTGAAAAAATTCGGTATCAAAGTGGCTGAATTGACCATCTTCATGCAAAAACAATCCAAAGGTAAGGCAGAAAAATGAAACGGCTGATAATAGCCCTGATCGGATCATTGCAAATGCTGTTTCTGACGGCCTGTACTTCCGGTGCGTTTTTTATCGCTAATCTTCCGCAATATTTTAGTGATGTTAAAATTGTCCGTGATGTTGCATATGGCGATAGCGCGCATCACAAGCTCGATATTTATCAGCCCAAACTAAAAGCTGGTGCGACGGCACCTGTCATTGTTTTTCTGTACGGCGGGCGTTGGCAAGACGGTCACAAAGAACAATACCGTTTTGTTGGCCTTAATCTGGCACAAAAAGGTTATATCGTGGTTATGCCCGATTACGCCAAATACCCCGCGGTAAAATTTCCGGTTTTTGTCGAGGATGTCGCCCGGGCGATTGCCTGGACCCATGATCATATTGAAGATTACAGTGGTCAGGCTGAAAATCTTTATTTATCCGGTCATTCTTCGGGCGCACATATCGGCGGGCTTGTTGCCAGTAATCCGGAATATTTGCGCACCCATGATAAATCCCGTGATATTATCTCGGCCTTTGCCGGGTTATCCGGTCCTTATGCTTTTGTTCCTGAAGCAGAGGATTTGAAAGATATGTTCGGTCCGCCGGAAAAATATCCGTTGATGCGCACTTCGAATTTTATTGATGGTGACCAACCGCCTATGTTTCTGGTGCATGGGGCAGAGGATGAACTGGTTGTTTTTAAAAATGCACGTAAGGTCAAACAGGCCGCAGAGAAGAATGGCGGTACGGTCAGACTTAAATTATATGAAGACATCGATCATATTGACACCGTGGCAACATTTTCCTGGGTAAAGTCAGATATATCTTCTATACCTGAAGACATGGTGTCATTTTTTAAAGAGCATAGTAAATAGGTCATGCAAGATTTTGATGGGAAATATATCTGGATTATTGGTTGCAGTAGCGGGATCGGTGCTGCCCTTGCGCGGACGCTTTCTGATCAGGGCGCGCGCCTTGCGCTGTCTGCCCGTACCCAGGATAAGCTTGAAGATCTGAATACAGAAATGGGAGGCGGACATCTGGTCTGCCCCTTGGACATAGCCGATTCAAAAGCAACGCAAAAGACTACAGAACAAATAAAAAAAACATTTCCCAAGTTAGATAGCGTTATTCTGTTAGCTGCGTTGTATACCCCCGGGGATGATAAGCAACAGTCTCTGGATTTTATTGATAAGCTTGTTCAGGTAAATCTGGGCGGCGCTTTTAATATGCTCCGGTCTGTAGAGCCTTTATTCGAAGCACAGGGGCGTGGGCAGATCGTTCTGTGCGGATCAGTCGCCGGCTATCGCGGTCTTCCGGGTGGTCAACCTTATAGCGCAACCAAAGCGGCGATCATTAACCTGGCTGAAAGTTTAAAAATTGAACTGGAGCCTAAAAACATCGATGTCAAACTTATTAATCCGGGCTTTGTCGAAACGCCGCTAACGGCTGTTAATAAATTTCCGATGCCAATGATCATTGATGCTGAAACCGCCGCCAGATCAATTGTCAAAGGCCTGAATCGCAAAGCCTTTGAAATACATTTCCCCAAAAAGTTTACAATGATCATGAAGGTAATCAGAATATTGCCCAATCGACTGTATTTTATGATGGCAAGAAAACTGCGATCATAAAGAAAGCGGCAAAGATATTATAGGGAGTTTTTTATATTCCGTGTTTTGAAAAAGCGGGTAAATACACAGACCGCCTTTTTTAAAAAAAAGTCATTACTTAACCAGAAAATCAACATTGCGGATATATTTGATACGTTTATTGTTGCGCCGGATTATGGCGGTGACCTGATGTTTACCTTTTTCTATCGGCCATAGATAAGCGCCGCCGTTTGTGGTGGCAGCCTTTTGATTGTCGATGATCCATTCTACTTTATCGCCGTCTTTTAACCCTTGTATAAAAAATTCAAACCCCTGTGCGGAGTCTGGCCGGCGAGGGTCATAGGCAATGTGCAGCCCCCGCGTTGGACGGCGCATGCGGATTGGAATTGTACGTGCTTTAGACTGTGTATCTGTGGTCGGTTCGCTGCCCGGTATGAACCATTCGGTTTTCGGTGTGCAATTTTGTGTGAGCTTATGCTGCAGAAGTGCACCACTCTCAGCACAGATATTGCGGCGGATCAGCCGCTTGTGTATTGGCAGCGCCCGGGTTTCCTGATGACGGTTGAGGATGGAAAATACACTGCGCAGCAAAAGGGCCGGGCCAGTCGATCCGGTGATGCCATCTGTCGGTTCCTGATCAAGATTTCCCATCCAGATCCCAACCGTATAACGATAATTATAACCAACCGCCCAGCTGTCGCGATAATCGCTGGAGGTACCGGTTTTCACGGCGGTTTGTATGGGAAGGTTCAGAACGCTGGCGGAGCCGAATTCCAGAGCCCTTGCATCCGGGTCTGATAATATCAGTCCCATCAGTGATGCGGCTTCTGCCGAGAATATCCGACGGCTTGTGTCATGGCCACTATGCTGCGTAAAAGCGTTCAGGGGGCGCAACACCCCGTGATTGGCCAAGGCTGTATAGGCCTGCACCAGTTCTAATAAAGTCACCGCTCCGTTGCCAAGGGCAATGCCGTCACCATAGACATTCGGATGCTGGCTTAATCCTGTAAAACCAAGATCATCAAGCACCCGCAAATAATTTTCAGCGCCGACATACTGAATGGTCTTCAATGCCGGAATATTGAGCGAATTGCCCAATGCCTGACGCAGGGTCACCGGACCGTAAAAGGATCGGCTGTAATTATGATAGCTGTGTAATCCATTGCCGACCATTTCTGTTAAGGGCGCATCATTGATAATCGTTGCGGCCGTCCAGCCTTTATCGAGCGCCAGAGTGTATAAAAAGGGTTTCAAGGCTGATCCGGGCTGACGCGGCGTTGTTACCGCATCAATATAACGGCCAGGTGTTTTGTCATTATCTTTACCGGCGACAGCCCAGCTTAGAATTTCACCAGTCTGATGATTGACGACCAGAACAGCGCCGTTTCTGACTTTTTGTGCTGATAGTCTGTCAATTCTCTGATCCAGTAACGTCTGAACCTGTGACTGTAACTGTGCATCAAGGCTTGTCCGCACGGTCGGCCAACCGGCATGATCGATCATAGGCTCGGTTTGAACATAGCGGATAAATTCAGGGGCATAGGTTGATAAAGTGGGGGCGTCCAGTTCAAATTTTTCTTTTGCTATGGCGTCTTTTTCTGCGGCTGTCATCAGCCCCCGGGCGATCAGCCGGTCAGATAAACGGGCAATGCCGGCTTCAACGCCTTTTGGATTTTTCCAGAGATCCATTCGGCTGGGCGCGCGCACCAGAACAGCCAGCGCCAGCATTTCTTTTTTATTCAATGTCTCAAGATCACGGTTAAAATAATATTGTGCGGCCTGAACAATACCCCTTCGATTGGCGGCGTAGGGTACCTGATTGAGATAAAACTCAAGGATGGCATCTTTACTGTAACGGTCTTCCAGCCGGGTGGCTTCAAAGCCCTCCAGCCATCGTGACCAGACTGTACGAGGGCGGGGGATAATCATTCGGACGACCTGTTCGGTGATGGTGCTGGCTCCGCGCACGGTGCTCATGTTTTTGATATTGGCAAGAGCGGCAGCGGCCCGGGCGCGCCAATCTGGCCCGTGATGCTGGTAGAATCTTTTATCCTCTGAAATGATAAAGGCCTGTTTTAAGAATGTCGGCACCGTATATAAGGACACTGTATCGTTGATGTTCCAGATATTCTGATAGGTCATATTCAGCGGTGTGCCATTACGGTCCAGAATACGAATATGACGGCTGTCGGCCATGATGGATTGAAAATTTTCCGGTACAGGTTTCAGGCTGTTGAAGGTGACAAAGCCCAAGCCGCCGATGGCGATACTGGCTGTTACAATGACCGCCAGCGTAATTTTGGTAAATCCTGTCATGGCAAAAAGACCAACTGTTTATTCCTTTACGGTCAACATGCCGGGCAGGCCTTTGCCAAA
>JBNJDW010000076.1:0-8200 GCA_051745265.1 Pseudomonadota bacterium | reverse complement strand
AGACGCCCTGGCAGGCGTGCAGCAGACCTCGGCCGAGAGAGGACCTGCCGGTTTTGCGCGCGGTACGGCCTGACCCGCCCAAGTAATAATAGAATATCTTTATACGCACAGAATGACAGACCCGCAGATCAGGACGCAATATGAATGCAATCCCCGGAATTTTTGATCGAAAACGCATTACCCAAAATCGCAACCGCGCCGCAGAAGCGTTTGAAAATTATGATTTTTTATACCGTGAAGTGGCAGAGCGTCTGCTTGACCGCTTATTGGATATCAATCGTCATTTTGAAAAAATACTGGTCATCGGCGCGCAGGCCGGATTGATCACTGAGATTTTGCGCGGATATCCATCCTATGCAAAGGCCGAGATTATAACACTGGATCTTTCGGCAAAAATGGCGCCGGATGTTGTTGCTGATGAAGAAGCCCTGCCGCTGGGACGGCACAGCGTTGATTGTGTGATCAGTAATCTTAATCTGCATTTTGCCAATGATCTGCCCGGCTGTCTTGCCCAGATTGGCTATGCCTTAAAACCTGACGGGCTTTTTATGGCTTCGATTTTAGGACCGCAGAGCCTGTCCGAATTCCGCACCGCCCTGATGCAGGCGGAGCTGGAGCTTTTCGAAGGCGCGGGAAATCGTATTGCGCCCTTTGTTGATATTGTTGATGCCACCGCGCTGATGCAGCGGGCGCAGTTTGCCCTGCCGGTCGTCGATCAGGATAGCATTACCGTCAGCTACCCGGATGTTTTTAAACTGATGCGTGACCTGCGCGGTATGGGGGTGGCCAGCCCGCTGGTCGAACGATCGCAGGCACGGGTTTCACGGGGCTTGTTTGAACACGCTGATGCCATATATAAAGCCGGACACGGGGAAGAAGAGGGCCGGATTCCGGTTGTTTTCGAAATCCTCTACCTGACGGGCTGGACCCCGCATGAAAGCCAGCAGCAGCCGTTACGCCCGGGATCGGCGCAAACCCGGCTTGCCGATGCGCTGGAGGCCGAGGAAAAGCCCGTTGATGATCCGGCCATGCCAAAATAACGGGGCCAAAATAAGGGCCCAAAGTAACAAAACAAACCAAGGTGATGATATGTTGGATATTACCCAAATTCCGATCCTGAATGATAACTATGTTTATATCCTGTGTGATACGGACAGTGATACGGTGGCTGTTGTTGATCCGGGCGAGGCCGCGCCGGTCATAGCCTTTCTGGAGCAAAAGGGCTGGCAGCCTTCGATTATTCTGAACACGCATCACCATGCCGATCATATCGGTGGTAATCAGGCGATTAAACAGAAATACGGCTGTAAAATCATTGCACCAAAGGATGAAACCCGTATTTCAGATGCTGACCAAAGAGTCGGGGAGGGTGATACTGTCAGCATCGGCAGTGCCACCGCCCGGGTATTTGAAACACCGGGGCATACATCGCATCATATTGTCTATTGGTTTGAAGCTGACCGGGCTTTGTTCCCGGGGGATACACTGTTTTCTATTGGCTGCGGCCGCCTTTTTGAAGGCACCGCCGCACAGATGTTTGACAGCCTGTCCAAAATAAAACAGCTACCGGATGACACAGCGGTTTATTGCGCGCATGAATACACCAGCGCCAATGTCGATTTTGCCGTAACGGTATTGCCGGATAATCCGGTGCTGGCGGATTACAAAGACAAGGTACAGAAAATGCGGGCGGCGGGTCAGCCGACCATTCCATCTAAACTGGGGCTGGAAAAACAGGCCAATCCGTTTTTACTGGCCGAAAATGTCACGGAATTTGCTGAATACCGTACCGGTAAAGACCGGTTTTAAAAGATCACGGTTTTGGCGGTGTTTTGGACCGGCGCGATTTTAATCTGGGCTTGTTTTCGACCTTTAAGACATATTCGGTAATATCGGCTTTGTTGGCCGATAAATCACGGCTGAATTGATTTCTGTTCGCTTTATTCAAAAGATCATGAACAAAATCATCCAGATCATGGCCTTTGGCAAGATCTGACAATTCCTGACGTGCGGTTTTGCCGGTCAGGTCAGACATCAATCCCAACAGCGACATCATTTCCAGATAAGCGCGGTTTTCCTGACGGATGGCTGTTCTGAGCATTTCATCGCGGGTGTCTTTTTCGGGGCTATGGTCCTGACAAAAGGCTTTAAGGGCAACGCAGTTATCCTGCTGCGCTGTATAGACAAAGGCTGCCCCCTGACCGGCATTGGGGTTAGCGTTAAAGAACAACAGCGTTTCAATGCAGTCCATTTTGCGGGTTTCCAGAGCGTGCAGGATCGGGTTAAAACCCAGCTTGTCAATGGCGTTCAGATCGACATCGTCTTTGGCCATTTCAGCGATTTTATCATGATTGTGGTTATCGATCGCCTGTTTCAATAGCGGGCCTGCCTTTTTGTAATCAATGGTAAAAAGCGGATTGCCATTAAAATCCTGTAAAGTGCACGGGGTAAGATATTCGTTTTGTTGTTTCATGGCGTCCTCTTTTTATGGCGAAGGCGAACAGGGCTTTGTGCCGCGCTGCGGGCGAGCAGTTTTGCTGTTCGCTGTTCTTTTGCCAGGGCTTGCTGTTGTTGCGTTTGTTTTTGTTGGTTTTGCTGAATATCACTTAGCAGGGAAAAGGCGAAATCTTTGATAGATTGCGAGCGGACAGGGATGGCCTGCTGACGAAGATACGGGATGTCATCTGTTAAAGCTTCAAGCAGGCCGCGGTCTTTTAATCTTGTGATGGCAGGCTCGCTTTTAAGGCGCAGACATTCAACAAACATATCTTTTTGTGTGGATAATGTTGGCGGCTGCTGTTCAAGTAAAAAATCAAGCGGCGCCGGGTCGTCATTCTCCATCAATGCGGTATAAGCCCTGATTTGCGGGTCAGCGCCATTTTGCAGAAGAAGGCTGGCAGCGCGCAGATTTCCGGCCTGCAAGGCGCGCGTCAACGGACATAAGCCGGCCTGATTGTGATCGTTCAGGTCAAGGCCGGTACTCATTATTTTGTGCAGGAGCGGGATGTTATCAGTATCTATGGCATCTTGCAGCAGGCTGATGACAGCTTCGCGGTCTTGTCCGTTTCCGGGCAAGCTGTGTCTGGCGGCAGTCTTGAAGTCTAATGGCGCGCTCATAGTACCCTTGCTTTGATTTAGCGCTATATTACGAAAGCACTGCTGTTATGTCAACGGTGGAGCGCCATAAAGTAATTTACATCTATATCCGTATCGCTCAGGGAAAATTCGCGGGTGACCGGGTTATAGACCAGACCGGTAATATCAGCGGGCTTTAGGCCTAACGGTTCAAGCTGCGCTGCGATTTCAGAGGGTTTAAGAAATTTTTTCCAATCATGTGTACCGCGCGGCACCCAGCGCAGCAGATATTCTGCGGCGACAATCCCCAGCATAAAAGATTTCGGGTTACGGTTAAGTGTCGAGACAATCAGCAGACCGTTCGGTTTTAAAAGCCCGGCGCAGCTTTCAAGAAATAATCCGGTATCCTCGACATGTTCAAGGATTTCAAGCGCCAGAACAACATCATATCGGGTCTTTGCCGTGGCAAGGTTTTCGACAAGATCATTCTTATAGTTAATTTTAAGTCCGTTCCTGGCGGCATGGGCCTTGGCCGTTTCAATGTTTTTAGCACCGGCATCAACACCGGTTACACTGGCACCCAGACGGGCCAGAGGTTCTGACACCAATCCGCCGCCGCAGCCTATATCCAGAATCTTTAACCCCTTTAACGGTAAATCCGCATCACTGTCACGGCCATTATGCCGGCAGATCTGTTGTTTGAGATACTGCATACGCACCGGACCTAACCTGTGCAGCGGTTTCATCGGGCCGTTTTCATCCCACCAGTCATCTGCCTGAGATTCGAAATTGTCAACTTCTGCCTGATTAAATGTCGTTTTGGTCATGATTCGCCTGAATATATCGATTTTCTGAAAAAATAAAATAGGCCGCTTTCCCGCATCTTACAAGGCTTGTTTTCGAAAATATGACAATTTGCATTTGACTTAATTCTTTTTTCATATCTCGAGATTATTCTGTTAAACAACGCTTCAGATAGAGGGGAATATCAAATGCGTAATACAGGGGATGATATACAACAAATTCAAATGGATACGATGAAGGATTTCGTGATCCAGCGTCTTCAGTTTCTGTCTCAGAAAATGAATGAAAACGGATTGAATGTGCCGTTCAATTTTGCATCCGGCGGTGGGGCGCTGGGGGGTGATTTTGGTCTGATCGGCGGGTTCTTCGTTGATATGTATATCTGGGACAGTCTGATGAATGTCGGCGATCAGATGCTGATGGATGAAGGCATTACCGATGAGCCGGTGATCTCAACCAGCTTTAATCAGGCCGTTCTGGCCATGGTTGAAGGTTACTCATTGTTAAATGATGATAAAATCTACGCTTTCCGGTCGCGCCGGGTTAATGATTATTATCCTGAAGGCCGCAAGCCGATGAAAAATGTCAGTGATCCAAAACGTAAAAAACAGTTCAACCAGGTTGCCAATCAAAACATTGCACCGGCCCATACTCAGGAAGCCGAGCTGATGGCGTTGTATGATTTGTTGAACAAGCTGGAAGAATTGGATAAGGCCCATGTCCGGACTCTGACACTGGAAAAAGGCAAAAATGCCTATAAAACCATCACAAAACTGCACCAGCGCATTATTAAAGACGGCGGCGTTGATATGATGATGGGGGGATTAAGAGCAGCAATCTGATTTTATTGCATCTTTTTGCCGGACATGGCATGCTGAAAATACAGATTAACTAGCGGTCCGGTTATGAGCGAATTTCACACATCCCTGGTGCGGGAAAAAATCATTTTTGACGATTTCGGGCAGGATGGGAATGACCCCTTTGCCGTCGAAAATGTTATTCGCAGCAATCGCATGGTTCTTGATCTTGAACGGGCCAATGAACGTGAAACCGTAGTCGTGCGGGCGCAGAACATGCACTCGACCCTCCGCATGGCGGCGAAGGTCATCAATAACTTTTATAAAGGCGGCGGCAGCTTTCAAAAACGCGAAGCCATGCCCAACTGGAAAGGGATGTGGGATCAGACCCTGTCAGCATATGAACAGGATTATAACCGGGATAATCTGTGGGGCGCGGTTTATATTGACGGCAAGGCTGTTTTTCGGACCCGGCAGGCGCGTTTCATGGACATTATTGAACAATGCGCGCTGGTGACCCGCGATGAATACGACACGACCAAGGATGTCGCCGAATATGCCTTAAAACAGCTGGGCCGCGATATCAAGATTACCCATCAAAGCAATATTGCCGCCCTGATTGTCGATAAACCCGAAGGCCTGCGTTGCGGTATTTCGCACCGGTCTGACGGCAAGGATACGGTGTTTAATTTTCTCATGCAAAAGGGGGCGGCGCGTACAGATCGCATCAATCATGGCTTTATTATGGCGGCGGCTTTTCTGGAGGGTATTAATCTGGGCTATACCGTGCGCAGACGCCGGACCGAGCTTGCTGAGGGTAAAATATCTAAAAATTCAAAAGATGTTGAGCAAATGAATGATGCCCGGGAGCGCCAGATGGTCCTCAACCGGGAGATCATCGCTATTGAAGAATTGTATAAAATAAATTACCGTCCGGAGAAGCCGAACTTCCTCGTCGTCGGATAAAGAAAGGACTGATTATGGTTGATTACATGAATGATCCATTACCTGAACTGCTACGCGATGTCGCTGATGATGGTGTTGTCGATGCAGAAGAGCTGCAGGCGATTCAAAACCGTCTTCTTGAAGATGATGAAATCAGTCAGGATGAAGCCGAATTCTTATTCGCGATCAATGACTATGTCGGCGAGAATTCAGGTAATATTGCAGAATATGAAGAATTCTTTATCGAGGCGATTATCTGCTTTGTCCTCAATGATCCCCTGTCACCCGGCGTGCTGGATGAAGATGAGTGGTTCTGGTTAAAGGCCATGGTCGCCGAGGATGGCGAACTGGGTGATATCGAAAGCAAGCTTCTGGTTGAACTTGCTGATCGGGCAGCCTCTCTGCCTGCGGATTTTGAAGACTTTGCCAAAGAATTCGAAGAGGTTGAGTACGAAGATGAGCTCGCGCAGAATACTTTCCTTTATGCGCGGATCCAGGGCGCAATCAGCAATAAAATTCGTGATAAAATAGAAAAGTGATGCGTTAATTCACCTTATCTTTTGCGTTGACATAATAACGCCGCGGGTGTATAAATTCCATAATCAGTACATATTGGTTTTGGGATGAATGGATCATGACGCAACGCGACGCATTTAATAATCAGGTCAAAAAGATTGATAAAGGCTATAAAATTCCAGAGGGGCCGATGGTCTCCTGGAATGAGATCGCTTTGCATTTTAAATCTTTGGTGAGCGAACGCGCAAATTCAACAAAAATAAGCAAGAAAGAAAATAATCTTGCCCGGCAGGATACGCTTAGTATTAACTTTACGGCTGAATATCAGAAAACCAAACTAGGTCAGGTTTTTGAAGGATTCAGCCCTTACCTGGAATGTGCAATTATTGATGGCCGCATAGGCTTGTTTGAGCGTGGTGGTTCTGCGGCAGAGAAGGTGTCTCAGATTGCTTTTCCGAATACTCTGCGTCATCATTCTTCAGAAGGTCATTATCTGTCTTCATCTGAACTTAAGCGCGTTTTAAGAGAATATCATATTGATTTTGCGTCTAAAGATGAAGACCTTCAACAGGGCTATGAGCAATTCAGCGGAATACTGGATACCATCCTGACCAAATGCACGGATTACAGCGCGGCGGGCGTGATGCCGGTCAACAGGCCTGTTCCACAGGATAGGTTGGAAAACACGCCGGTACAAAGATATCAGGCCAGTCAGCCAAAATACCTTAGAGGCGGCGGTATGCGTGAATGCATGTAACCTCCCGGTGATTTGATATAGGATGAATTATGACACAACGCGAAGCTTTTAATAAGCAGTTTGAAAAGGTTGATAAGGGCTATACGATCCCAGCAGGGTCTGTTGTGTCCTGGAACGATATTGCGGCACATCTTGAGGCGTTGATATATCCTGAAAGGCGACCGGGATATGAAGACAACATGCAGAAAGATTTGAAACGCCAGGACACCCTTCGGGTGAGATTTATCGGCGGCGCCACAAAAAAAACCAAACTCGGTAAGTTCTATTATAAATTTAATTCTTATTTAAAAGGCGCAATATTTGACGGCCGCATAGCCCTGTTGCAGCGGGGCGGTACTGTAGCACAGGATATATCTGATATTGAACTGCCGGAGACTCTGCTGCGCCAGTCTGCAGCCGGGTATTGTTTTTCCTCTACAGAACTCAAACGCGTTTTGAAGGATTATCATATTGATTTTGCGTCTAAGAATGAAGATCTTGAACTGGGCTATAAGCAATTCAGTGCCATTCTGGACACCGTTCTGACAAAATGCACGGATTACAGCGCCGCGGGATTGGCCCCGGTAAACCGGCCGGTCCCAGAAGATAAATTGCAGAACACACCGGCAACCAGACCTGTGCCGCCGAAGGAACCGCAAAAAAGCCCGGTACAAAAATCGCGGGCCAGTAAATCAACATTGCAACGTGCCAGTACGCTAGATATCGGCATACAAATGTAATCTCTGCTGTGATCTCTGCCTAAAACGGTTTTTTCAATAAAATCGTATCATTACGTTCCGGACTGGTTGAAATCGCTGCGATCGGGCAGCCGACCCGTTCAGATAAACGTTTCAGATAATGCTGGGCCAGTTCGGGCAGGTCGTCCCAGTCATCAATCCCCTGCGTCTGGCATTGCCAGCCTTCATAGGTTTCATAGATCGGCGTTGCCCGGGCCTGCAACTCAGGCAGGGCCGGCAGATATTCGTAATGTTTGCCGTCTATATCATAGGCGGTGCAGATTTTTATTTTTTCAAAACTGTCGAGCACGTCAAGCTTGGTGATGACAAGTTCGGTAATGCCGCCGGTTTTAACGGATTGGCGGGTCTGAACAGCATCAAACCAGCCGCAGCGCCGTTTCCGGCCTGTTGTCGTGCCAAATTCATGACCCCGTTCGCCCAGTTTTATGCCGTCATCATCCTCAAGCTCGGTTGGAAACGGGCCTTCGCCGACACGGGTGGTATAGGCTTTGGTAATGCCAAGGGTTTTGTTGATATGCTGAACGCCCAGACCGGACCCGGCCGCCGCCTGTCCGGCGACAATATTCGAT
>JBNJDW010000075.1:0-8200 GCA_051745265.1 Pseudomonadota bacterium | reverse complement strand
GGGGCGATTTTGTCACTGGCAAAACCGTAAACGGCCTCGCGCAGCATTTCTGCGGTCTCGCCAAGATCGAATTTCAGGCTGGGAAAAGGGTAAAGCGGCATAACAGGTCCTTTAACGGTAAATGTGTCTGTGTTCGATTATGGCCGCGGATCGCGGTAAAATCAATGCCGGTTTTCTTGAGCGGTCTAAAGCAGGACCAAGGCCGCCAGCCCCAGAAAGGCGAAAAAGCCGATGATATCGGTAATCGTGGTCAGAAAGATGCTGGAGGACAGCGCCGGATCCAGCCCGTAGCGGTCAAGCACGATGGGAATGGCCGCACCGCTGAGTCCGGCAACCATTAAATTAATAACCATGGCAAGGGCAATGACGATGCCCAATAGCATATCGCCGAACCACAGCCAGGCGACCAGACCGCTGATCACGGCAAAGGACAGGCCGTTTAAGGTGCCGACCAGAGATTCCTTACCGATAATCCGCCAGGCGTTGGTCGAAGACAGGTCTTTGGTGGCCAGCGCCCGCACGGCAACGGTCAGGGCCTGCGTTCCGGCATTGCCGCCCATACTGGCGACAATCGGCATCAGAATGGCCAGGGCGACAACACGTTCCAGTGTTGCTTCAAACAAGCCGATGACGATCGAGGCGGTAATGGCGGTGACCATATTCAGGCACAGCCAGAAAAACCGTGATTTTGTCGTATCCCAGACCGGGCGGTAAATATCGATATTGGCGATACCACCGATTTTGAGGAAATCCTCTTCGGCTTCTTCATCAATAACATCGACGATATCATCAACGGTAATCACCCCGATCAGACGGTTGTCATCATTGACCACCGGCGCTGACACCAGCCCTTCACGGCGGAACAGAAAGGCGACCTCTTCCTGATCGACGCTGGCCTTGACCGGGTGAGCCTTTTCCAGCGCCAGATCCTCGATTTTGGTGCCGCGGGCCGCGCGTAAAATCCGCCCCGCCGGCACCTCACCGACGACGTGATGCATGGGATCAACGACAATCACATCATAAAAATTATCGGGAATATCCTTTGACGCGCGCAGGAAATCGATGGTTTTGCCGACTGTCCAGAATTGCGGCACGGCAATCATTGAGCGCTGCATCAGACGCCCGGCTGAATCCTCGGGGAAGGTCAGGCCTTCCTCAATCGCCGCACGCATGGTTTTGGACAGGCTTTTGAGGATTTGCTGCTGGAAATCCTCATCCAGATCCTCAATCAGGTTCAGCGCATCATCGCTTTCCAACTGGTTGAGGATCAGGGCAACATCCAGATCATCCATCCGCGCGAACAGATCGGTCATGATATTGCTGTCCAGATAGACATAGGCGTCAGGCTGTAGATCCGTGCCCATGGCCTCAATCAGAATCAGTGATTTTTCAACGCCGATTTTGGAAATGATTTCTGCGATATCCGCCGGCGGCAGCGGCAGACATACATCACGCAGCGCAGCCGTGTTACCATCGTTAAGATGATCAATCAGCCCCCGGATAAAATCATCGGAAACCGTATAATTATGCTCCTCCGCCGAATCTTCGAAGGTATCGGACAGGCTTTCATTGCGTTCATCAATGTCGTTTTTCTGTGCCATAAACCGGTTTCAAATTTGTTCTTGTTTTATCAGGCTGTTTTGCGTTTCTCGTCAGCCAGGCCTTTGACCTTGTCTGCGGATTCCGTATCCATAAACTGCGCGCCGACACAGGCCACAGCCGTGGCATTGATAATACCGCGGGCGGTGACAGACGGGGTCAGGATATGGGCCGGTTTGCGCGCCCCTAACAGTAAAGGACCAACGACAATGCCGTCACCCAGAACTTTAAGCAGGTTATGAGCAATATTGGCGGCATCAATATTGGGCATAATCAGAAGATTGGCTTCGCCCTTCAGCGTTGACTCAGGGAAAACCAGATCGCGGATCTGCTGCGAGAGGGCCGTATCGGCGTTCATTTCACCATCAAAGCTGAGCGCCGGCGCCCGGTCTTTAATCCGGCGGGCGGCTTCCTGCATTTTATCAATTTCCGGACCGTCATGGCTGCCGAAATCAGAATGGGACAGCAGGGCCACGCGCGGTTCAATGCCGAAACGATGGACCTCTTCAGCGGCCAGAATGGCCATTTCGGCCAGTTGATCGGCATCCGGATTGGTGTTGACGTAAGGATCACTGATAAAATAGGTCCCGCGCGAGAGGATCATCACCGACATCGAGGCCAGCGTCTCTGCATTTTCATGCAGACCGATGACATTTTCGATTTTCTTCAGATGTTTGCGGTAGCGGCCAAAGGTGCCGCAGATCATGCCGTCAGCCTCATTTTTATGGACCATGACCGCGGCAATGGCGGTATTACTGGTGCGTATTTCTTTTTTGGCGGTCGCCGGTGACACGCCTTTGCGGGCCAGTAATTCGTGATAGGTCGTCCAGTAATCATTGAAACGCGGATCGGAATCAGGATTGACCAGTTCAAAATCAACGTCTTTTTGCAGGCGCAGGCCAAGGCGTTTAATGCGCTCCAGAATAACGGTTTCCCGGCCAATCAGGATCGGTTTGGCGATATTGTCATCAACGACAGTCTGCACGGCGCGAAGGATTTTATATTCTTCGCCTTCGGCATAGACAATCCGTTTTGGATTTTTACTGGCCCGGTCATAAATCGGCCGCATCAGCTGGCCGGATTTAAAGACATAACGTTCCAGACGCGTCCGGTAGGCATTGAAATCCTTAATCGGACGGGCGGCCACACCGCTGTCCATGGCGGCTTTGGCAACAGCCATCGACAGTTCAATAATCAGCCGCGGATCAAACGGTTTGGGGATCAGATATTCAGGGCCGAAATCAAGGTTATCATCACCGTAAACGGCGGCGACTTCGGCGGTGGCTTCCTGCAGGGCGAGATCGGCCAGCGCCTTGACACAGGCCTGTTTCATTTCTTCGTTAATGCAGGTGGCGCCGACATCAAGCGCGCCGCGGAAAATAAACGGGAAACACAGGACATTATTGACCTGATTGGGATAATCAGACCGGCCGGTGCAGATGACGGCATTGGATTTGGCGGCTTTGGCCTCTTCGGGCATGATTTCCGGGGTGGGATTGGCCAGGGCCATAATCAGCGGCGCATCAGCCATGCTGGCAACCATATCGGATTTGAGAACGCCGGGGCCGGACAGGCCAAGGAAGACATCGGCGTCCTTGATGACATCCTCCAGCGTCCGGTGATCGGTGACTTGGGCGAATTTTTCTTTTTGCGGGTCCATCGATGTGCCGCGGCCTTTGTAAACAACGCCTTCACGATCGGTGACATAAATATTCTCCAGCGGCAGGCCCAGACCGTTGAGCAGGGTCAGGCAGGCAATGGCCGAGGCCCCGGCGCCGCTGGCCACCAGTTTGATATCACTGATATCGCGTTCCGACCAGCGGATCCAGTTGGTAAAGGCGGCGCCGACAATAATCGCCGTGCCGTGCTGATCATCATGGAAAACCGGAATATTCATCCGTTCCTTGAGACGGCGTTCGACTTCGAAACATTCAGGGGCTTTGATGTCTTCCAGATTAACGCCGCCAAAGCTGGGCTCCAGCGCGGCGATGGTATCGACCAGCTTGTCGATGTTTTTCTGGTCAATTTCAAGATCAATGGCATCAATACCGGCGAATTTTTTGAACAGGACGGATTTACCCTCCATTACCGGTTTTGCCGCCAGCGGACCGATATCGCCCAGCCCCAGCACCGCGGTGCCATCGGTGATCACCGCCACCATATTACCGCGCGCTGTGTAATCCATGGCTTTTAACGGGTCTTTGACGATTTCCTCACAGGGCGCGGCCACACCGGGCGAATAGGCCAAAGCCAGATCACGGGCCGTGGCCAGTTCCTTGGTCGGTGTGATCGAAATTTTACCGGGGCCGTTTGGCCGGGTGTGATAATCCAGCGCCGCTTCGTAAAGTTTCTGTTTTTTTTCTTCGGGGGTCTCGTTTTTTGACATGGATTTACAGCTCCTGAATGAAACAAATTTTTTCTGGTCGCCAGATTAGCATGAAAGCGCATAAAGAACAGCTGTTCCTTATCGGCAGAATGCTTTTCAATGCAGGTCAATATCGAATAAAACGCGCCCTTTGTAAAGAATGACGATAAAGAAAGCCTGGATTTTAAAATTTGGGAGGGGTTTTTACCGCGCCGGACGGTGGCGGGGTGGTTCAGCCGGGTCGTTTCCAGACCTGATATTGCCGCGCGCTGTCGCGATACTTATTGTATTCTTTAGGTTTGGATGGCACGGCGGCTTTCTTAAAACCAAGCTTTGGCGTGGCCCCGTCCGTGCCGATATGAAGCGCGGTGATATCTGTCGTATTTTCGGCAATTTTCTCAGCCAGTTTTTTAGCCAGCTTTTGCCATTGCGTGGCGTTAAAGTGACCGCTGAGGCTTTCCAGACTGTCCAGAACCAAAGCTTTGTCTTTACCGCGCCAGGCCCAGCTTTGTGCAACTATATCGCCCGTTTCTTTATCTTCGACGACATAAAACCCGCTATGTTTACTAAGGAAACCGTGACTGGCGCAGTCTGCACCTTGTCCGGCCAGATGCTGACAGCAATTGGTCATCTCACCCAGAAACAAACCGCGGAGATCGCCGTCTGGTAATTTGTAAAACCGGTAGCCGTCTTTATTAAATGCGGTGCCATCAATTTCAATATCTGGAATATGTTCTTTTGGTTTTTGGTTATCATTGGCGGCATATGTTTGCTGATATTCTTCAATATGTTTGAGAGCCTTTTTAAAACCCTTATTATTCCAGGCATGCTGAAGACAAATCGATGCCAGTTCCGGGTTAAGCGCGCCATCTGGATAGGCGAATTTGGCAATTTCCTGCCGGGTTTTTAAATAGCTCCAGCTGCCATCGTTATTTTTAAGGGGTTCGGGCAGTTTATCGGCAAACTTAACCAGACGGGCCATTTTGGGACCGTGTTTCAACACCGCATCTGCCCAGGCGGTGTTATTAAAACGTCCTTCTTGCGGCAGATCGATGTTGTGAATAATATCATGCAGCGGTTGCCTGCTGTATTCGCCCCATTTTTCAAGATAAGTTAAAACCCGCTTGGTGCTGCCGAACAAGCCGGCGGCATTATAGGCATAGTGATTGATGATCATATTACTGCATTTTTCTTGTGACAACATATGGAGGATATCCGTGAACACAGTGGCTTTGAAGTAATGCGGGCTTTTATATATCAGACCTCCCGGGCAGGTGCCGTGTTTTTGTACCCAGCGATTATATAGATCTAAACAGTTATATAGATCTAAACAGTTGAGGACGTCCTCAGGACTCTGAGGCCCAGCGACATTATTGAGATCACAGCCCTGTTCAAGACAATATTTAACCACTTTATAAGCGTTATGTGCGACCGCAATACGCAGCGCCTGGTCTTTCTCATCCCCAGCTCCAGTTGCTGCCCTAAGATCCGCGCCCTGTGCAACGCAGTATTTGACCATATCAAGATGATCGCAGTATGCTGCTTTGTTCAGGGCGTTTTGCAGGTTTTGAAGGTCGCCGTCCTGTTCAAAGACATATTTAACAATATGAAGGTGACCATTTTGGGCGGCCCGGCGCAGTGTAGTACCCTCTTCTGTATTGATATGCGCGCCTTTTTTAATACAGTCTTCGATGATATCAAGATGACCGGCGCTGGCGGCCAGATCCAGTAACCTGTATTTGAACCGCTCTATATCACCACCCTGAGCAATGCAGTATTTAACGATATCAAAATGGCCGTTTTCTGCGGCATAGTGGAGTGCTGTGTTTTTGTCTGACGGGGTATCACAGCCACGGTGTTCAATACAGTATTGAACCACGTTGAGCTGATTGTGCGCGGCGGCGATGGTCAGCACAGTCGTCTTCTCGGACGCGCTGTCATAGCCTTTTTCAAAGCCATATTTAACAATATGAAGGTGACCATTGTCTGCGGCCGTCTCCAGAATCAATTCATTATTCTCCTGTGTGTCGCCAGCCAGTTCAAGGCAGTACTTAACAATGTCAAGATGACCGCTTTCGGCCGCCACCATTAGCCAAGGGCCGCTGAAATCCTCAACATTGGCCCCGTGTTCAATGCAATCTTTGACGATATCAAGACGACCATTTAGAATGGCCATCACTAACGCTAGATCTAAGTCTTTTAAGTCAATCGGCAGTTCGGCTTTAATCTTCTCATACTGTTCGAGGGCTGATTCTTCTTTAGCCGGTTTTTTTTGCAGGGTTTTGATAAAATCCTGCAAATGGTCTGCGCCTTGGGCCAGATGCTCTTGCAAAAATTCTTCCGTAACAGTTTCACCCGCTTGCGCGGCCTTGGCCGCGAATACCGGCAGGATCTGCCGAAACTCGGCCTCCTGTTCCGGCGCGCTGGTCCGCAGATCGTCTAAAACCTGCAACGCCGCGCGGATATGTTCGGGTTTTTCTTTGGCCATCTTCAGTTTCCTTTAAAGAGAAAAACAGAATAAGCGATATTATGTAATATGTCAAATAATTAGCGAATATGGAAAGGCTGAAAAACGGCTCACACAGAACAGACGTGTTGGGCGTGCAAAATATGTTGAAGGTAAAAATAAATGGTGCGGCCGAGAGGACTTGAACCTCCACGGGATTATCTCCCACAGCGACCTCAACGCTGCGCGTCTACCAATTCCGCCACGGCCGCATTCGGTAAAGACTTTGCCGAATTCCTGAGGTCAGCAAATGATATACCAAGCTTTAAAGCGAAAGGCAAGGTTTTCAGATAAATTCTCTGCATCGGAAAAATAGAAAATTTTATCAGGTCCTTGGATAGCGATTTGCACAATCGGATTGCTTTAAACATAATAAAATACCATAAAGATGTAATATCCCATAATCCTGAAATTATCTTTTAAAATTGGGGGGTTAGTGTAGGTTTTGCTTTCTTTTTCGATCTTTCCGGTGTAAACATTACCCAATCTCAACGTCAAGAGGTAAGTGAATGTTCGAAATCAAGCAAGCGGTTGAACCCCATCCCTTCGGCGCGGACAGCGCAGAATTCTTTGAATGGAAAATAGAAGAAAGGCCCGTTCCGTATGAGCGGGCTTTGGCGTTTATGGAGGCCAGAACCCGCAGTATCCGCGAACGCAATGTCTCTGAAATGGTCTGGATGCTGGAACATCCCCCCGTTTATACAGCAGGCACCAGCGCGGATCCCAAGGATTTGCTGGATAACCGTTTCCCCGTCTTTAATACAGGCCGGGGCGGTCAGTACACCTATCACGGCCCCGGACAACGGGTGGCTTATGTGATGCTCGATCTGCAAAAACGCGGCCCGGATCTGCGCAAATATGTGTATAATCTGGAACAATGGGTCATCGACAGCCTGCGCGTTTTCAATATCAAAGGCGAGCGCCGCGAAGGCCGCGTTGGTATCTGGGTTGATCTGGAACCGTTCGGCAAACCGGCGGGGACAGAGGCCAAAATCGCCGCCATTGGTGTCCGGGTTCAAAAATGGGTTAGTTTCCACGGTGTGGCCATTAACCTGCATCCCAATCTCGAGCATTATAACGGTATCGTGCCTTGCGGTGTCAGCGATCACGGTGTGACCTCGATCGCGGCGCTGGATAAAGGCGTTTCCATGGCCGAGCTTGATGAATCCCTGCGCGAAAACTTCGAGCGGATTTTCGGCACCGTTGTCTAAAACTGATGCGGTTTTAGAAACTGCCAGGCCTGCGCATTTATAAAGGTCGCAATATCGTAATACCAGTGATCATGGCCTTCGACAATCTGGATTTCGGTTTGGTGGCCATGGCGGGCAAAAGCCTCCGCCGTGTTCTGGACCAGATCGGATCCGTAAAGACCGTCGCCATCGCCCAGAATGAACAAGGCCGGCGGCGTGCGCGGCAGCTTTACCGAATCCCCGTAATAAGACGGATTAGGCAGGCAACCGGCATGGAATGCGCCAGCGGCAAAAAGCTTTGGCCGCTTTAACATCAGATAGCTGCCATACATACCGCCGCCGGAATGCCCGAACAGATAAATCCGTCTGGTATCAATCGGGTGCTTTTTGGCCGCATTATATAATGTTGCCTGTACCACCCAGTCGGGATCATCCCCAAGACGCCAGCCGCGGCCGTGTGAATCCGGACCGATTAGAATTAATCCTTCGCGGTCGGCCAGCCGCCGCCATTTATCAATAAGAGAAACGCCGCTTCGGCCA